>JBPEXB010000279.1:0-2311 GCA_052032125.1 Acidimicrobiia bacterium | reverse complement strand
GACGTCCTGGCGCAGGAACCACGTCGGCGGGGCGAGGTCGGCGTGGTCGACGCCCGGCAACGTGGCGAGCGCCAAGGTGTGGGCTCGGCCGACCGAAGTCTCCACGAGGCCTCCCAGCTTGACCACCGCGCCGCCTTCGACCGCCTCGGCGACCAGCTCGGCGGTTGTCGCCGGGCCGAGCACGCCGGCCTTCAGGCAGAGCATGTCGGCGACCCGCTCGGCGATGGCTCTCCGAGCCGAGCCGGCCGACAGCACCGACTCGTCGAGGCAGATGGGCGTATCGAGCCGGGCGCGCAACATGGCGTGCTGCGACAGCTGCGGCGAGGCCAGCGGTTGCTCGAGGTAGGCGAGGCCGAGCTCATCGACGACGTCGAAGAAGGGATCGTCGAGCCGGTAGGCGCCGTTGGCGTCGGCGGCGACGCGCAGGTCGGGAACGGCCGACACCACCTCGCGGAGGTGGTCGATGTCGTGGCCAGGGGCGATCTTGACCTTCACGACGCCGAACCCCAGTTCCCGGGCATCGACGGCTGCGGCCGCCGTCGCTTCCGGCGTGTCCCTCATGCCGATGGCACCGGCGGCCGACACGGCGGCGCCGTCGCCGCCGACGTGCTGCCAGAGCGGGCGATCCGCCAGGCGGGCGTCGAGATCGAGCTGGGCCTGCTCGATGGCGGCGCGGACGGTGGCAGGAGCCGACCGGCGCGAGTCGAGCGCCATGCCAGGGTCGGCGTCGAGCGTCTTCCAGACCTCGTCGACGTCCTCGGCGGTCACACCCGGGTACGGGGCCGCCTCCCCCCACCCGACCGTGCCGTCACGGTCGATGCCGACCAGCACGATCCGCCGTTCCCCGATGGCGACGTCAGCGTTGCCGAATGGTTCTCGCAGCGGGATCGCCAGATCGAGGAGTCGCACGATCGTCGGCATCGGCTGAGCGTAGCCCCGGCCGCCCGGCCGGACGCCGCCCGGGGCCGGGGATTTCGGGCTCGGGGCCTCCACTAACCTGCGGGCCGTCCCAGCAGGAGAGATCACCGAGATGGCAGAGCGCATCACCATGGGGGACCGCGGCCTCGTCGTTCCCGACGAGCCCATCGTGCCCTTCATCGAAGGAGACGGCATCGGCCCCGACATCTGGGCAGCGGCGGTCCGCGTGTTCGATGCGGCGGTCGAGAAGGCATACGAGGGCGGGCGCCGGATCGACTGGTTGGAGGTCCTGGCGGGGGAGAAGGCCTACGGCGAGACCGGCGAATGGCTCCCGGAGGCGACCGTCGAGACGTTCCGCAGCCATCTGGTCGGCATCAAGGGGCCGCTCACCACACCGGTGGGCGGTGGGATTCGCTCCCTGAACGTGGCGCTGCGCCAGATCCTCGACCTGTACGTGTGTCTGCGGCCGGTGCGCTGGTACACCGGCGTTCCCTCCCCGGTGAAGGAACCGAACCTGGTCGACATGGTGATCTTCCGGGAGAACACCGAGGACGTCTACGCCGGCAAGGAACTCGAATCGGGGACCCCGGATGCCAAGCGACTGCTGGAGTTCCTCGAAGAGACCTACGGCTGGGAGATCCGCCCCGACTCGGGAATCGGGATCAAGCCGGTGTCGGTGACCGGGTCGAAGCGGCTGATCCGGGCTGCCATCAACTACGCCATCGACTTCGATCGCCGTTCGGTGACGCTGGTGCACAAGGGCAACATCATGAAGTTCACCGAGGGCGCCTTCCGGACGTGGGGCTACGAGCTGGCCGCCGACGAGTTCCCCGAGCAGACCGTGAGCTGGGAGGAGTCGGGCGGCGACCCTGGCGACAAGATCCTCATTCAGGACGTCATCGCCGACGCCATGCTCCAGCAGGTGCTGACCCGCCCGGCCAACTACGACGTCATCGCCACCACCAACCTGAATGGCGACTACATCTCCGACGCGCTGGCTGCCCAGGTCGGCGGCATCGGCATCGCCCCCGGCGGCAACATCAACTACGAGACGGGCCACGCCATCTTCGAGGCCACCCACGGGACGGCCCCGAAGTACGCCGGTCAGGACAAGGTGAATCCCGGCAGTGTGATCCTGTCCGGCGCCAACATGTTCCGGTACATGGGCTGGACCGAAGCCGCCGACCTCATCGAGTCGAGCCTCGAGGCGACGATCGTCGATCGCATCGTCACCTACGACTTCGCCCGCCTCACCGAAGGAGCCACCGAGGTGGCCACCAGCGCCTTCGGCACCGCGATGATCGACCGTATGTGAATCAACCTGGCGGTTGATTCACATACGGGTACCGGGTACTCGGTACCGGGTACCGGAGTACGCCCACCCTGCGGGGTG
>JBPEXB010000278.1:0-6142 GCA_052032125.1 Acidimicrobiia bacterium | reverse complement strand
TCCTGTTCGAACTTGGCCGAGTGGACGCCGATGACCACCAGCTCGTCGGCGTACTCCTCCTCGAGACGCTCGAGGTCCGGGAGGATGTGGATGCAGTTGATGCAGCCGTACGTCCAGAAGTCGAGCAGCACGATCTTGCCGGTCAGCTGGGAGAGCGGCAACGGCCGGTCGGTGTTCAGCCACTCGAGATCGGCCGGGAACTCCGGCGCCAGCGCCCGGGTCGTCACAGGCTCGGCCGCACCGGTCTCGACCGGGGCGCCCGTGGTCACCGTCGCCGACGAGGGATCGGCCAGCGAGGTGGGAGTGGACTCAGGATCCGACGCGCCACACGCCGCCACGAGGAGGGCAAAGACCACGGTGAGCCACAGACGTCGCACAGACCAAGGTTGGCAGAGTCTGCCGTATAGAGCCGGTCAGAGCCCCTTACGAGGCGGTGAACAGTCGGTACTCAGTACTCAGTACTCGGTACTCAGTACAGCCCCGTCCAAGAAAGGATGAAGCCTGCGGGCTTCATCCTTTCTTGGATGGGGCGTAATACGGATTCGTGCCGCCGCGGTGATCCGTGACGTCGACGACCTCGACGATCTCCGGAACCGCTTCGCGGAGGAGCCGCTCGATGCCCTGCTTCAGGGTCACCGAGGCCATCCCGCAGCCCTGGCAGCCGCCGCCCAGTTCCAGGTACACGACACCTTCCTCCTCGGCCACGAGGCGGGCGGTGCCGCCGTGGGAGGCGATGGAAGGATTGATCTGGCTCTCGAGCAGTTGGGTGACCTTCTCGGCGATCGGTCCGGTGAGGTCGCCGGGCGGGGGCGCCGACATCGTCGGAGAGGGACCGTTGGGGTTGTCGATCGCCAATCCGGGCGTCGCCGGGTTGGTCGACATCGCCAGGGTCGCGCCCCGCATGTTGTCGACGTCCTTCTCGGGGATCATCAGTGTGAGATCGCCGTGGGTCTCTCGGTGGTCGGTCTCGCGTTTCTCGTTGACCGGCACGAAGGACAGCGAGTAGCCGAACTGCATGCCCTGCAGCCCGGTGATCTCGATCAGCAGCCCGAACTCCTCGTCGGCGGACTCCTGGTCACGGATCTCGATGATGCGCTCGAGCGCCTCATCGCTGATGGTCATCACGGTGTCGGTGGTCATCGGGCTCCATGGTACCCGGACGGCGGCGCTGCTCCGCACCAGCGTCTCGAGGTGGCCCTGGGAGCGACGTTGTCCCACTCCTCGCCCGGACCGGCCATGATGCGCCCATGGGCAACCGGACCATGGTCCTGATCCTTCCTGCCGAGGGGTATCGCATCGGCGACTACGTCGAGGCCGCCGCCCGCATGGGCATCGACGTCGTCGTGGCGACCGACGCCCATCACGGGCTCGCCGAGGACATGGGCGCCGAGCTGATCCCGATCGACTTCACGAATCCGCACGACGCAGCCACGCGCATCGCCGCCGCCTCGCCGCAGTTCGAGGCCATCGTGCCGATCGACGACCGAGGCGTCGGCATCGCCGCCCAGGCGGCCGAGATCCGCCGGCTCCCGCACAATCGGCCCGACGCCGTGGCGGGCACCCGGGACAAGGCCGAACTGCGACGGCGGCTCGATGGGGTCGTCGCCCAGCCGGCCTTTTGGGTCGTCGAGGACGGCGCGCCGTTGCCAGAGCTCGGCGGCCCAGTGGTCGTCAAACCGGTGGGTCTGGCAGGCTCGATCGGCGTCATCCGTGTCGACCGGACCGACGATCTCGCTTCGACCGTCGAGCGCGTGCGAGGCATCCAGCGCCGACACGGCTACCCGCAGCACCATCCGTTGCTCGTCGAGGAGTTCGTCGACGGGGACGAGGTGGCTGTCGAGGGGCTCGTGACGTCGGGTCGGTGGACGACGCTGGCGGTCTTCGACAAGCCGAGCCCATTGGACGGCCCCTACTTCCCCGAGACGCACTACGTCACTCCCAGCCGCCGGTCCGACCCTGCTCGCATCGACGAAGCCGCGGCGGTGGCGGTCACGGCGCTGGGCATCGAGACCGGTCCGGTCCATGCCGAGTTCCGGGTGCAGGACGACCGAGTGGTGCTCCTGGAGCTGGCCGCCCGCCCGATCGGCGGCCTCTGCGGGAGGGCGCTGCGCTTCGGGCTCGCCGACACCCCGCTCGAGGAGCTGATCATCCGCAACGCCCTCGGCGAGGAGGTGCGAGGCACGAGGATGGCACCAGGGGCGTCGGGCGTCTCGATGATCCCGGTCCCGTCCGCCGGCACGTTCGACGGGATCGACGGCGTCGAAGCGGCCCAATCGATTCCGCATGTGACCTCGGTTGACGTGTCGCCGCTCGTGGGGAGGACGGTCGAGCCGCTCCCCGACGACTCGACCTACCTGGGGTTCGTGTTCGCCAGGGCGGACACAGCCGAGGCGGTCGAGCAGGCGCTGCGCTCAGCCGTCGACCGCCTCGAGGTCCGCATCGAGTGACCGCCTGCGCAGCCGCCCGAACCTGAACGCGGTGGTCACCGGCGCACCGAGTGGAGGTCGGTCGGAGGTCCAGGGCGCCCGTGGGGCGACGACCAGCGCCGCCAGGCCGAGCACGCAGGCGTCGTAGTTCACACGCCAGCCGGCGAAGTCACGCCAAGCCTGATCCCGGTCCGCCTTCACCGGCAACCCTTCGGCCTCGAGCCGGTCCAGGGTCCGCTCGAACTCGGCGCGCTGGATGGTGACCGGATCGGTGGGGTGCGGGTCGTCGGGATTGGCGATGTTGAAGTAGTCGGCGATGGGTCGCAAGGCCAGGTAGCCGGCCCGGATCGCCAGCGCCGCGTTGGGCTGGGGAGGCAGATCGAGAGCGGACTGCGCCAGGCTGGCGGCGTCGAGCACCGTCCCGGCGGCCGTGATCCACGAACGTTCCGGGTGCTGGGAGCGGAAGAACACCAGCGCCGGGTACGAGAGATGCGACTCCTCCAGCTCCACGAACCATCGCTCCCAGTTGCTCCACTCCGCCATCAGCCTGTCCAGCCCCAGGATCCGATGGTGTCGGAGGAGGAACTCCTCGGCCGTGGGGGGCGAGCCCGCCCGCACCTCGAGCAGCGCCACCAACGCCTCCCTGCGGCTGAAGGCCTGGTAGATCGACGGGAGGAAGGTGATGAGGAGCGCCACGATCCCGAGCCCGAGCGTTGCCTCGATGAACACCAGGATCCGCTGACCGACGGGCTCCACCGTGGCGAACCCGAGCGTGAGCAGCGACGAGCCGGAGATCGTGAAGGCCTCCTCCCACGAGTAGTCCCCGACCGCCCAGAACACCAACATGAAGCCGATGAGGACCAGTGACGCCCACAGGGCCGGCAGCATCACCAGCCCGATCGGCGCATACAGCGCCATGACCCGGTCCTTCGCGGCGAAGGACGGCCGGGTGGCGGTGATGGCGCGAAACAGGGCGCCGAGTGGCTGGAACACGACCAGGCCGAGCCAGGTGATCTCTCCGCGTGGGAGAATCACGGTGCGCACTGCGCTGAGCAGGGTGTAGGCGATCACCCACACACCGACCACCGCCGTGAGAACGGACACCACCATGACGACGGACTCTAGGAACGCGCGATCACACGCGCCGGAGGGCAGCCGATGACGCTGCCTCCGACGCGAGCGGCCGGCGTGCTGCTGCATCCCACGTCCTTGCCGAGCCCCTACGGGATCGGGGATCTCGGGCCGGAGGTGGACCGCTGGCTGGAGTGGGTGGAGCGGAGCGGCTGTGCGATCTGGCAGGTGCTCCCGCTGGGACCGACGTCGTTCGGAGACTCCCCCTACCAGTGCTTCTCGACCGCAGCGGGCAACCCGCTCCTGATCAGCCCCGACCTGCTCGCCGCCGAGGGCCTGCTCGACCCAGGGTCCTTGGAACCACAGCCCGTCGGGCCGGTCGACTACGGCTCCGTGATCGGAGAGAACCGGGCGATGCTGGACGCCGCTCGTCGCCGTCTCGACCGTGAACGCACCGACGAATTCGAGGCGTTTCGCACCGACGAGTCGGCCTGGCTGGACGACTACGCACTGTTCATGGCGCTCAAGGACGCCCACGACGGCAGAGCATGGACCGAGTGGGAGGAGCCGTTGCGGGGGCGGGAGGATGCTGCGCTCGACGAGGCGAGGGCGTCTCTGGCCGATGCGATCGAAGTGCACGCGTTCGCCCAGTGGCTCTTCTTCCGCCAATGGGACCGGGTGCGGGCGCTGGCATCCGAGCGGGGCATTCAGATCTTTGGCGACCTCCCGCTCTACGTGGCGGCGGACTCGGCGGACGTGTGGGCGAACCCGCACCTGTTCGAGCTCGGCGAGGACGGCCGCCCCACCGTGGTGGCGGGCGTGCCGCCCGACTATTTCTCGCCGACCGGCCAACTCTGGGGCAACCCCATCTACCGCTGGGAGACCCACGCCGCCACCGGCTACGGCTGGTGGATCGAGCGCATGCAGAGGACGCTCCGCATGGTCGACCTCGTGCGCATCGACCACTTCCGGGGGTTCGTCGACTACTGGGAGATCCCTGCCGGGGCGCCCACGGCCGAGCGAGGACGGTGGGTCGACGGGCCGGGTGCCGACCTCTTCGACGCCCTCGCTGAGGCGCTCGGGGAGCTGCCCATCGTGGCGGAGGACCTCGGCGACCTCTCGCCCGGGGTGTACGAGCTGCGGGACGAGTTGGGGTTCCCTGGCATGAACATCGTCCAGTTCGGCTGGGACGGCGATCCGGAGAACCCGTTCCACCCGGATCGCATTCACGAATACTCCGTCGCCTACACCGGGACCCATGACAACGACACTGCGATCGGCTGGTACGAGACCGCTCCCGAGAGGGAACGAGAGGCGTTCGTCGAGTTCGCCGGCCCCGGCGAGGTGGCGGCGGCCATGCTGCGCGTGACCTGGGAGACCGTCGCCCGACTCGCCATCGCACCCATCCAGGACGTGCTGGCCTTGCCCACCGAGGCGAGGATGAACACGCCCGGAGTCGAGGAGGGCAACTGGCGCTGGCGCCTCGAACCCGGTTGGCCGACCGCCGACGATGCCGCCGCCCTCCGCTCACTGAGCGAGGAGAGCGGCCGGCTCTGAGCGGCCGATTCTGAGGGGGCGAATCGGGACCACCCTCGGTACAGTCGCCTCCGTGGCCCGACTCCCCCGCCTCTCCCACTTGGCGACCATCGTCGCCTTCGCGGTGGGTGCGGTGGCGTGCTCCTCCCCCGACACAGAGGTCGTCTTCGACGCCGAGTCCACCTCGTCGATCGGCGCCACGAGCAGCTCGACCCCGACGAGCACAACGACCGGGGACACGGAGGGTTCCACTGCCACCACCCAGGCAGCGGCGGACGACACGACCGCCACGACGTCCCGCTCGCTCCCGTCGGTGGAGGCATCCGACGAGGTGCTGGCGGCGCTCCCCGGCCGGTTGGCGGTCAACGCCTCGCCGCCCAACGCGGTCGTCGTCCTGGGCGAGGATCTCTCGCCGCTGATCGACGCCGAAGCACAGTTCGCCGCGCAACCCACGTGGTCCCCCGACGGCTCGCAGCTGGCGTGGTCGGTCGCCGCCTCTGACGGCAGCGCGGCGGTGGTCGTGGCGAGCGTCGAGGGCAGCGACTCGAGGACGTTCGCGGTTCCCTTCGTACCCTTCTACCTCCAGTGGCGGCCGGATGGTGGGGCGCTGGGCATGCTGGGGGGCACCGGGGAGGGCACCGGCTTGATCATCCTCGATCTGGAAGACGAGGTGCTCATGCCGCTCCACGCCTCACCGTCCTTCTATTTTCATTGGTCGCCCGACGGTGGCTCGATGATCTCGCACCTCGACAGCGAACGCCTGGAGTTCATCGATCCGATGACCGGCGAGATCACACCGGTGCCCACCGATACGGGCAGCTTCCAGGCGCCGGTGTGGACGCCCGACGGGGCCGCGATCCTCTACGTGCGGCCGTCCTCGACACAGACGGCCGCGGCCGGAACGGGGATGGCCGCTCAGGGCGCGGCGCTCGACGAGCTGGTCCGCCACGACATCGCCACCGACGAGGTGACGGTGCTCGGCGCCGGGATCGGCATCAGCCTGTTCGCCCTCTCCCCCGAGGCCGACCGAGTGGCGTTCTCGGCGGTGGGCACGGGTTCGGGAACGAACATGCAGGTCGTGGACCTGGTCACCGGCGAGAGCGAGGCCA
>JBPEXB010000277.1:0-3721 GCA_052032125.1 Acidimicrobiia bacterium | reverse complement strand
CCGACGGGGCCCACCGAACGAGGTTTGTCACACCCCGTCCGTACCTTCGACACAACGAGCCAGACACGACAAGCCAGACGACAAGCCAGACCCCCAGCCACCCGACGAACGACACGGACCGAGCACACCAGGAGCGGAACGATGAGCGCACTTCCCCTTCCAGCGCCCGCCGACAACCACGACACACGGGCACTGGCGCCCCGCCAGACCATGCCGCAACGATCGGCCCGGCAGCGTGCTGCAGATCGCTGGACGATCGAGCCCAACCTCGACTTCGCGGTGCTCGATGACCCGGCGCTGGAAGGCGCGCCGGCGCAGCGGGCCTCGAGGGTTGCGTTCGTGACCGGTGATCGGGTCGCCGCCCCGGCATCGGGAGGTGCCCGCCGGGCCGTGCTCAGATTGCTCGTGACGGCAGTGGCCATCGCCACCGCCCTCTTCCTGTTCTTCCCGGCCGGGGTCGAGGCAGACAGCGCACCTCACGCCACCACCACGTATGTCGTCCAGCCAGGCGACACACTGTGGAGCCTGGCGGCGGCCCGCACCCCGGCCGGGTCGGACGTGCGCGCCACGATCGCCGAGATCAAGGACCTCAACGACCTGGCCGGCAGCATGCTGCTGGTCGGGGACCAGATGCTGCTGCCGGTGACCGGTCCCTGACCGAGGGGAGCACGGCGCCGGGCCATGGACGGCGACCCTCGGGTACGCTGCGCCCCGCCATGCGTTGCCCTCAGTGCGCCGAGACTGAATCGCGAGTCGTCGACAGCCGACCCGCAGAGAGCGGTGCGGCGATCCGCCGGCGCCGCGAGTGCGAGGCGTGTGGGACACGGTTCACGACCTACGAGCGCCTCGAGTCGCCGATTCTGATCCGCAAGCGTGACGGCACGCTCCAGGTCTTCGCCGCCGACAAGCTCCGGGTCGGCATCGAACGGGCACTGGGGAGCAGCGAGGTCTCACCCGACGAGATCGCCGAGGTGGTTGCCGAGATCGCAACTGCCGTGGCGCAATCGAGCTCCGAGGTGACCAGCGACGACATCGGCCAGCGAGTGCTCACCTACCTGCGCAGCGTCGACGAAGCCGCCTATTTGCGGTTCGCCTCGGTCTACAAGGACTTTCGCGACGCCTCCGACTTCGAACGCGAAGCGGCCGCTCTCGACCGCTCCGGCTAACGAGCCGCCGGACCGACGAGCCCGTCGATCTCGATCAGCACCTCGCGCAGCTGGGCCAGTTGCTCGCCCGCCCAGGTCTCGGCCTCGGCGAGTGGGTCGGCCAGCGAGGCATGCAACGACGCCGCGGACCGAACCATCGCATCGCGGATGCTGCGCGCCTGCACCGTGTCCCCGGCCCGCAGGGCCGCGAAGTAGACCGGCTGGCTCTGTTCGAGCTGGTCGAGCACGTCGTACGCCGCCTGGCGGTGGGCTGCGAAGAACCCATCGTCAGGGAGCTGGCCGAGGATCTGCTCGGTCTGGGCGATCGCCACGCTGAGGTCGCCGCCGATCGTCCCGATGTCCACCAGCCCCGCCTCGTCGGGAAGGGGCGGCAGGTCGAAGGCTCGGGAGAACGTCAGGCGATACGACACGGCGTCACCGATGCGCTGCTCGATGGTCAGCGCTTGCATGGCCGCCTGTTCGAGGAGGCGTTTGGGAAGGATCAGCTCATCGATCGGGAGCGAGGAGCCGACGATCGGCGTTCGCGGCAGCGGCTCGGTCGCCAGGGCGGCCGCCGAGCGGGCTGCACCGTCGAGGGCATCGAGGTCCCCGGTGAGCTGGGAGAAGTCGGACGCGGACAGGTCAGGTTCGCCGACGAGCGCCACCGACCGCTCGACCGGCCCGATCGAGTCGCCGATGAGCTGGGCGGCCTCGGCATAGGCGACCTCGCGGGCGACGGCCGCTCGATTGGGTTGCTCACCGATCTCACGGATCACCCAGGCGACGAGCAGGATCGCCACGACCCCGGCCAGCACCATCGAGCGCCGGAACCGGCGATTGTCGGTCAGCTTCTCGGACGTTTCGACCGGCTCGGCCACTTCGATGGGATTCACGACGATGGCGTGGTCTTCCGTCGCATCCCACAACCGCTGGATCGACCCGCCCGTGCCGGGGGTGGTCTCGCCGGTGGTCGCCACGTCGGCCAGGGTGGGGAGCGTGTCCCAGGCGGTGTCGCCCGTCACCTCGAAGTCGCGGCTCCAGTCGGGCACGAAGTTGACCTGACGCTCCCCGAAGCCGAACAGGCCGGCGAGGCTGGAGGACTCTTCCTCATCCGACGGCGGCAGCACGTCACTCCGGTCCACGACGGTGGTGGGCGACGCCGCCTCCGGCTCGGGGGTGGGCGGCCCCGCCACGGGTGGTTGCGCAGCGGGCTCGACGGTGATCACGTCCTCCGGCTCGACCTCTTCGAGCACGATCTCGATCTCGCTCTCGAAGAGCGGGGCGTGATCGACCAGGACCTCGTTCAGGGTCGGCTCGGGTGACG
Organism: Acidimicrobiia bacterium; assembly: GCA_052032125.1. GTDB lineage: Bacteria > Actinomycetota > Acidimicrobiia > Spongiisociales > Spongiisociaceae > JBPEXB01. The sequence continues at coordinate 1,252 of JBPEXB010000277.1, read as the reverse complement.
GAACGGTCCACTGCGGTCCGCTCCGGTCGTCGATGAGGATGTCCTCCCGATGCTGGCCACCCGGGCGTGACCGATCAGTCGCCGTCGTACCGAGCTTCCAAGCGGGGACCAGCAGGCTGACCAGGCTGGGGCGGGGGTCCTGATGAGCGGGCCGGTGACGGCTCCAGCGGGACGGAGCGCGATGCCTGCCTCGGCGCAGGCCCGGGTCGGTCAGCATGCGCGACCGCCGGTGGCTGCTGGCGGGGGAAGGTGCGCGAACGCGACGAAAGCGCATGATGCGCCTCGCTCGTCGTCTGACCGGTCGGGTGACTGGTTGGGTGCAGTGGTCGCCATGCGGCTCACTCGCTCCTCGTGCCGTTCTCCGCCCGGCTGGGGAGCCCCCGACTTAAATGTGGTGATGAACCTTAGCCTTCAGAAGCTCGATCCTGAACTACCCACACCGCAGCGGGCCCACCCCGGGGACGCCGGGATCGACCTCTACGCTCGCCACCCGGCCGTCCTCGAACCCGGCGAGCGAGCCGTGATCGACAGCGGTGTGGCGGTGGCGATCCCGGAGGGACACGCCGGCCTGGTGGTCCCTCGCAGCGGGCTGGCGGCCCGCCACGGCATGTCGGTCGTGAACGGGCCGGGGCTGATCGATGCCGGCTATCGGGGCGAGGTGAAGGTCATCGTGATCAACCACGGCATCGAGCGCATGACGATCGGCCGGGGCGATCGGATCGCCCAGTTGGTGGTGGTGCCGGTGGCGCTGCCCGAGGTGGTGGAGGTCGACCAACTCGCCGAGACGGCCAGGGGGAGCGGAGGCCTCGGCTCGTCGGGACGCTGAGGGTTGGCGGGTCTGGGGGACCGACTACACTTGTCGGGTCCGCGAGGGCTCGTGCGGAAGTAGCTCAGTTGGTAGAGCGCAACCTTGCCAAGGTTGAGGTCGCGGGTTCGAATCCCGTCTTCCGCTCCAGAACGCTGTGAACTCGCAGCGTTCGTGTGTCTCCGGGCGACACGCGGAGGCACCGGCCCGGCGACGTGGCCGAGTGGTTAGGCACAGCTCTGCAAAAGCTGCTACACCGGTTCGATTCCGGTCGTCGCCTCGAATCGAGCGTGGTCCGAGACCGGGCTACAGTTCCGACACATCCCGGGCGCTTAGCTCAGCGGGAGAGCGCTTCCCTGACGCGGAAGAGGTCACAGGTTCGATCCCTGTAGCGCCCACGAAGAAGGACCCCTTTCGAGGGGTCCTTCTTCGTGGGCGTACTACCGG
>JBPEXB010000276.1:0-3987 GCA_052032125.1 Acidimicrobiia bacterium | reverse complement strand
GGAAAGCAGTTGCGATGACCAAGCAAGCATCCTTCAAACGCCGGGTTCGAGCGCGTATGGAGAAGACGGGCGAGAAGTATGGGGCGGCTCGCCGCGTCCTCATCGAGCAGGCCTCCTCCGGGGCCGGCCGGACCTGGGTCGCTTCGCCCGAGATGAGCGACGACGCTGTGCAGGCCGCCACCGGCCGAGGCTGGGACGAGTGGTGCGACCTCATCGACGCCTGGCCCGGGCACGCCGACGGCCACGCCGCCATTGCCCGCCACCTCCAAGACGAGTACGAAGTCGACGGCTGGTGGGCGCAGACGGTGACCGTGGGCTGGGAGCGCATCACGGGCGTGCGGCTCCCCCATCAGATGCCCGACGGCACGTTCACCGCCAACAAGTCCCGAACGGTGACCGTCGACGCCGATCTCCTCCGCAAGACCCTGCTCCACGACGAGGATCGTGCCGACCTGTTTCCGGGTCTGGATCCGGAGTTGCGTTCACGGCCGACCTCGAAGGCCATCCGGCTGGAGGTGGGACCGGGCGTGGCGCAGATCGGCATCGACGAGCTACCCGACGGACGGGCGAAGCTGACCATCCAGCATGCTCGCCTTCCCGAGTTCGGTGACGTCGAGCGATGGAAGTCCTTCTGGGACGAGTGGCTCGACGCCGTCGACGACGGCTGAGTCGGACAGATCGGTGGTGCATGACGGTTGAGATCGGCGTCGTCCAGCGGCTGTATCGCGAGGGTGTCGACGCCGTCGAGCGCGCCGGCTCGACGCTCACCGATGCCGGGTGGAGTCAGATCATCTGCGGTCGCTGGAGCGGCACGGACACCGCCCGTCACCTGGTCGCCGTTGCGCGGTGGTACCACGAGTGGCTGGAACGTGCCCTCGGCGGCGACGCGTCGCCGCCTTTCCCCGGCGCCGATCTGGACCGTCGCAACGACGAGGCCCTCCTCGGCGTGGCGGATCTGACGGGCCCGGCGGCCCTCTCGGAGTTCGCCTCGACGGCGAGGTCGTACCTCTCTCGCACGAGCCAGCACTGGGACCTGCCGTACGGCTACCCCTTTGGTTCCGTCACCGTGGGCCTTCATTGCGGGGTCGCGGCCGCCGAATGGCATCTTCATGCCTGGGACTTGACCAGCGGGGGGCCGAACCGGCATCGGCCCGAGCAACCGGGAGCGTTGTTCCTGGCGGCCGGCACCTGCGTCGCCGAAGCTCAGGGTGGGGTTCGCGGCCGCCTGCTCCGATGGCTCCTTCCGCTCGGCGCCAGACGGCGGCCGTGGTCAACGATGCTCGAGAGATCGGGCCGGTCGCCGCAGCCGTGAGTCGCCTCAGCCTCTCCGGCGAGGAGCGAGGTGGGACAACACTCTCCCCCACTTCTCACCAAGAAGGTCATGGCCGCCACCAGGCACCATCTCCAGCCGAGCGTTCGGCAAGGCCTTCTGCCATCGCGACCCGTGGCGATGGCCCGTCTCGGGGTCGGCCGACCCGAACAGCAGCAGCGTCTTGGCAGCCACACGCGAGAGATCTGCGTGCGTGCCGTCGTCAGGGAACGGTGTCGCGACGAGTACGAGACGTGGAAGGTCGGCGTGCTGCGCCGCGAGTGCAACCGCATCGAGGCCGCCGCTGGACCAGCCGACCACGCCGAGGGTGTCGTCTCCGAACTGCTCGACCAGTCGGACATCTCGCCGCCGAGTTTCCTCCGGATCAGGATCGAAGAACGCCCTGGAACGGGGCAGGCACAGCACAACGGCGTCCCGGTCACTCACGCGGGGAGCGTAGCCCTCGCCGCGTGTGTCGAGGTAGAACGCGCCGGCACAGAGGGGGATAGCCTCTCGCCATGACGCGCTTCGGACAGATCAACCTCTTCGTCGAGGACATGGCGGCATCGATCGCGTTCTACCGGCTACTCGAGCTCGACGTTCCCGACCCGTTCCAGTGGCCTCCGGGATCGGGAGCCGAGCACGTGGACGACATCCACAGCGGCGTCAGCGCCCACATGGCGCTCGACAACCATGCGATGGCTCGGATCTGGAACCCACCGTTCGAACCCGATCGGAGGGCCGGGAACGTCGTGATTGGCCTGATGGTGGACACTCGCGAGGATGTCGACCGGTTGTACCAGGCGGTGAAGGACGCCGGCCATCCAGTCGGCCAGCCGCCCTACGACGCCTTCTTCGGGTCCCGCTACGCCGTCGTGTTCGACCCCGACGGCAACCAGGTCGGCCTCAAGAGCCCCATCGAGGATCACCGCAAGTACGTCCCGGACGGCGATCCGAGTCGGTGAACTGACGACGAATCTCCGGTCCTGGGCTCCACTCGTGGAGCTCGACGCCGGATGTCGTGGCCTTCGAGCGAGCGCAGCGAGGCGGGTTCCTGCGGACGGGTTCTCGACGTTCGGTTCGTGGTGCTCGTCTCGAATCACTGGCTCTGCTGCGGCGCAACCGTCCTGGACATGATCCATGCATGTTTGCCGACCTGTCGGACCTTGGCGAAGCCGAAGTCCTCCAGAAGTTCGGCGGTCGCGGTGAAGAGGAATCTGCCCTGCGCCTCCCGGCCGGCGGTGACCTCCGATATCGCCTCCACCAGTCCGCCTCCGCGTTCCGCGATCTGACGAAGTGCGCCGCCGAGGGCAGTTCGTGCGACGCCCTGGCCGCGATGGCGGCGATCGACGAAGATGCACGTGATTCGCCAGTCGGGGAGCTTCGGCGGATCCTTGTCGTAGGCCCTTCGGTGCTTGATGTTGGACAGTTCTTCGATGTCGCCGTATTGGGCCCATCCCTGAGCAACACCGTCGGCGTCGAGCACGAGAGCATGGTGCGCGTGCCCGCTTCGGACCCGCTCCTCCTTGACCGTTCTGTGGTCAATGTCCCTTCGTCCGCATTCCGGGTGATAGCCGATACACCAGCAGCCCCCATAGATGCCGTTGTTGCGTTCGACCAGCTCGGCGAACAGGTGCCACGTCGCCGCATTGAGTTCAGCGATGGTGTACGACGTCGGTGCTCCGGCGCCGGGTTCGCCGTTCACGCGATCGAACCCGATCTCCGGTCGGGCTGCTGCGTCATCCCGGCCGCAGCCGTCGTTGGGGTCGTCAGGCGCTCCACCACGCCGACACTAGAGCGACACGCAGCGTCGCGGCCCTGACGGATGTCGAGAACCTTCCGGCGGCCGAGCGCGGCGTGATCCGCTAGCCCGGTCGCACATGCTCGACCGCCACCCCGTGCTCGTCGACGAGCCGCTGGGCGATGAGTGAGCGGTGACACGCCTCCGGATCTCGCTCGACGCAGAACAGCGCCGCGGGCTGAGTGGAGAGCACTGCCAGGACCGGGGTCAGGTCGGCCGGGTCGAGGATCTCTTCGGTGTAACGGCGGGCGTACTCGGCCGCCAGCTCCCGGCGCGAGCGCTTGCCCACGCCTCGGCGGTCGTCCTCCGCATACTGCAGCTGGCGCAGCTCGGTGGTCGGGGCCAGCTCGAGGTGGTGCTGGTAGCCGATCCCGGCCTGTGTCAGGGACTCCTGCAGTCGGCGGGCGTTGGCCCACGCGTAGTCGGGCCCTCGCACACCACGGCGCTGCCGCACGTCCAGCAGGACGGCCACGTCGCGTTGGTGGAGCCGGTGGAGGAAGGACTCTCCTGAGAAGCCATAGACGCCGATCGTCGCCAGGCGCTGCAACCCTGAACTTCCTTTCCTGCGATGCCCCGCCCATTCTTGCGCCGTCGTGACGACCTGGACCGCAGTGCTTCTCCCCGGTGCGCATAGGCTGCACGTATGGCGCACCCCAGGATGTTCGAGCCCGATGATCCGGTGCTCGGACGCGTGCGGGAGATCGCTCTGGGATTCCCAGGTGTCGCTGAGAAAGTCTCGCACGGTCGGCCCGCCTTCTTCACGAAGAAGGTGTTCGCCTACTACGGCGGTTCGGTCCGCCGCGACAAGGACGACTGGGTTCAGTACCCGCAGTCGGTGATGCTCCTCCTGGACGCCGAGGAGCGGGCCGCGCTCGAG
>JBPEXB010000275.1:0-3016 GCA_052032125.1 Acidimicrobiia bacterium | reverse complement strand
GACTGCGGAGTAGCTGGGTTTGCAGGAGGCATACCGCACCGGCGCTCCGTGCGCCGCACGGCACTACTCCGCAGTCGCCGGGGCTTCCCGCGCCACGCCGCGGTACCTGGTACCCGGTACTCAACGCCATGTGAGAAGGGGCCCCGTCCGGGGCCCCTTCTCACATGGTCGTTGATGCCTTTACTCGACGGCTGCGTCGGAGCAGACGGTGTTGGTGATCAGGCGGGTCACGACGTACGGATCGCAGTTGGCGTTGGGCCGGCGGTCCTCGATGTACCCCTTCTGGTCCTTCTCGACCTGCCAGGGGATGCGGATCGAAGCGCCCCGGTCCGACACGCCGTAGCTGAACGTGTCGTAGCGCTGGGTCTCGTGCTCACCGGTCAGCCGCAGCTCGATGCCCACGCCGTAGTTGGCGATGTGCTCGTCGGCGTTCTTGCCGAGCGCCTCGCACGCCGCGATGACGGCGTCGTAGCCGTTGCGCATGGCGTCGGTGGAGAAGTTGGTGTGGCATCCAGCGCCGTTCCAGTCTCCTGCCATGGGCTTGGGGTGGATCGAGACCTCGAGGTCGAAGTCCTCGGCGATCCGGTAGAGCATCCAGCGGGCCAGCGTGAGCTGGTCGGCCATCTCGACCGGGGGCAGCGGGCCGATCTGGAACTCCCACTGGCCGATCATCACCTCGGCGTTGGTGCCGGAGATGGCCAGCCCGGCGTCCATGCACGCCTGGCTGTGGGCGTCGGCGACCTCACGGCCGAAGACGTCTGCCGAGCCGACGCCGCAGTAGTAGGGGCCCTGCGGGGGCGGGTACCCGCCGCGGGGGAACCCGTACGGGTGGCCGTTGTCCATGAAGTTGTATTCCTGCTCCATGCCGAACCACGGCTCCTGGCCGGCGTACTTCTCGGCCACCTCGACCAGCGCCGCCCGGGTGTTGGTCGGATGCGGGTTCATGTCGGTGTCGAGACACTCGCACAGCACCAGGACGTCGTCGCCGCCCCGGATGGGGTCGGGGATGATCTTGACCGGGCGCAGGACCACGTCGGAGCTCTCGCCGGGGGCCTGATTGGTGCTCGAACCGTCGAAGCCCCAGATGGGAGGCTCGACGCCGTCGTCCAAGACCTTGGTCTTGGAGCGGAGCAGGTGGGTCGGCACGGTGCCGTCCATCCAGATGTACATGGCTCGATATGCCACAGCGATTCCTTTGTGTCGTGGCCCAAACGCGGGCCGGATCCCTCAGTGGGCGCGGTGGTTCGCTCCCATCCCGACAGCATCGCAGCGGGCCGTTGCCGCGCGGTTGCAGGAGTGTGAATGCTGTGTTTCGAAGGCGCCTGGGGCCTGGTCGGGGCTCGGCATCGGGGGTACCGTGGCCCGGTGAACATGCCGTCCGACCCCACCCACGCTCGCCACGCCGACTACGTCCTGCGCATGGCCGAAGAGCGCGGCATCCGCTTCGTGCGGCTGTGGTTCACCGACGTGCAGGGCTTCCTCAAGTCGGTGGCGATCAACCCGACCGAGCTCGACACGGCGCTCCGAGAAGGGATGACGTTCGACGGTTCGGCGATCGACGGCTACGCCCGGCTGCAGGAGTCCGACATGGTGGCGCGTCCCGATCCGTCGACCTTCCGGGTGCTGCCGTGGCGCCGGGAGCAGACGGTGGCGGCGATGTTCTGCAACATCGAGACGCCGGCCGGTGAGCCTTTCGAAGGCGACCCGCGCCACGTGATGATGCGGGTGCTGCGGCGGGCCAACGAGCTGGGCTACACGTTCTACGTCGGGCCAGAGCTCGAGTACTTCTACTTCCGTGACGCCGGACCGGAGCCGCAGGTGTTGGACCGGGGCGGCTACTTCGACCTGACGCCGCTCGACGTGGCCCAGGAGTACCGGCGGGCAACGATCGACGCCCTCGAGCAGCTCGGGATCCCCGTCGAGTCGTCGCATCACGAGGTGGCGCCCAGCCAACACGAGATCAAGCTGCGCTACACCGACGCCCTCACCATGGCCGACAGCGTCATGACCTTCCGCCTGGCGGTGAAGGAGATCGCCATGGAGCACGGCATCCACGCCACCTTCATGCCCAAACCCCTCGAGCAGCACGACGGCAGTGGCATGCACATGCATCTCTCGCTGTTCGAAGGCGACCGCAACGCCTTCGTGGACGAGGGCAACGAGGCAGGGCTCTCCAAGGTCGGCAAGTCGTTCGTGGCCGGTGTGCTCCGCCATGCCCCGGAGCTGACCGCCATCACCAACCAGTGGGTCAACTCGTACAAGCGCCTGGTGCGGGGCTTCGAGGCGCCCAACACGGCGTTCTGGGCGCATTCACACCGTGCCGCCCTGGTACGCGTCCCGCCGGTGAAAGCGGGCAAGCCGGCCTCCACCCGGATCGAGTACCGGGCCGCCGACTCGGCCGCCAACCCCTACCTCGTCTTCTCCGTGTTGCTGGCGGCGGGCCTGCGGGGCATCGCCCACAACTACGAGCTGCCGCCGACCGCCCCCGACAACGTGCTGGACCTCTCGCCGGCCGAGCTCAAGGAGCTCGAGATCCGGCGTCTTCCCGAGACGTTGTCCGAGGCACTCGATCTCCTGGAGGGGTCCGAGTTGGTGCGCGAGGCGCTCGGCGACCACGTGCTCGACTGGTTCCTCCGCAACAAGCGCAAGGAGTGGGACCGGTACCAGCACCACGTCTCCCGCTTCGAGCTCGAGGAATACCTGCCGGTTCTGTGAGAGCATGACGATCACATGCACATCGCCGCCTATCCGTCCGACCTGAACGCCTCGATCACCCAGGCCCTGCTCTCGGCCGGGCTGGCGACGAAGCTGATCGACGACCCCGACACGCTGCGCGGCCCTGGCGAGTGGTCGGCGGTGCTCGTCGACGCCACGGTCGAGCCGGACCGCCGCATGCGGGAGGCGGCTCGCATCGCCCAGGACACCGGCGTCCCCGTCGTGGTGGTGCTCGAAGAGGATCACGTCACGATGATCTCGATGATGCCGGAGATCGCCGACTTCGTGCTTGCCCCGCCCC
>JBPEXB010000274.1:0-1988 GCA_052032125.1 Acidimicrobiia bacterium | reverse complement strand
AGGATGTCGAACCGGTAGGGATCCTCGAACACCGCCTCGTCCCGGTTGGCCGAGATGTACCAGAGGCTGAGCTTGTCGCCCTCCCGGATCTGACGGCCCCCGAGCTCCACGTCGCGCACGGCATTGCGGCGGAAGTACATGACCGGCGACGCCCACCGCAGGATCTCCTCGGTCGCGGTGTCGATGCGTCCGGAGGGGTCCTCGACGAGCATGGCCCACTGGTCCCGGTGGTCGAGGAACGCGTGCATCCCATGGGAGATGGCGTTGCGGGTGGTCTCGTTGCCGGCGACGGAGAGCAGCAGGAAGAACAGGTTGAAGTCCATGTCGGACAGCTGCTCGCCGTCGACCTCGGCCGACAACAGCGCGGTGATGATGTCGTCCCGCGGATCGTCGCGCCGGGCCTCGGCCAGCTGCTGCGCGTACAGGAACATCTCGATCTGGGCTTCCTGGATCTTCTCCTCGCCGACGGCGAACTCGGGATCCTCGGAACCGACGAAGCGGTTGGACCACTCGAAGATCTTGTGGCGGTCCTCCATCGGAACGCCGATCAGCTCGGCGATCACCTCGAGGGGGAGCTCGGCGGCGATGTCGACGACGAAGTCGCACGAGCCCGACCCACTGCTCGTCTCGATCGCCCGGTCGACGATCGTCGCGGTCAGCTCCCGGATGTGGGGTTCGAGCAGCCCGATCATCCGAGGCGTGAACCCACGATTGACGAGCTTGCGATGTCGCGTGTGCTCGGGCGGGTCCATCATCAGCATGATCTTGGCGTCGCCCTGGTTCTTCTCGAACTCGCTCAGCTCGCGCTCTTCCAGACCGACCACGCCACCGTTGTCGGAGTCCGACGAGAGCGACTTGGCGTCGCGGTTGCAGGTGACGACGTCCTCGTGGCGGCTGATCACCCAGAAGCCGGGACCGTCGGGCTCGTCGTGGTGGAAGACGGGTTCGTTGGCGCGCATCCATGCGAACCACTCGTGCGGGATGCCCTCCGTGAACCGGTCGCGGTCGAGCAGGTCGATGTCGTCACGGGAGACGCCGCTGATGTCCATCCCGCGATTCTGACGCGGTGTCAGATCTCGTGCATCCGATCCGACGAACCGCCCGTCTCGTCGAGCTGGCGTTCGAGTTGGTCGACCGTCTCGGACAGGGCCGCCACCGTCGGGTGTCCGGGCAACCGTTTGTGCAGTGCGTCGGCGAGCGACCGGTAGTACCAGCGGTGATCGGCCGGGTTGTTCGTGGTGAATCGCTTCCACAGCTGGTCACCGATCTCGCGGTGGTCGGCGACGATGGACGAGGCGTTGTGGAGCTTGTCGGCGGCGGCGACCTCGAGCGAGCGGCGTGGCTTGTGCGCGAGCGAGGCGATGTAGCGCCGCTTGCGGGTGTGCCACGACTCCTTCTCCTCCCCGGCGTCGGTGTCGACGAGCGAGTCCGACAGGTGCTCGACGATCGTTGCGACCTCGGCGCCGAACTTCTTCCTGATGTCCTCGAGGCGGGCCTGACCACCGTGGTCCTCGGCCGCGTCGTGCAGGTACGCGGCCGCGACCTGCACGTCGTCGCCGCCGTTGTCCCGCACGATCTGCGCCACTGGTGCGAGATGCCCGGCGAAGTACGACACCCCGGTGCCCTTGCGGGTGTCGCCGGCGTGGAGGTCGCGGGCGTACGTGGCCGCCCGTTCGACCAGATCCCCCTCGCCATCGGTCATCATGGGCAGCGTAGGCGGACACGATTCGGAGGAACCCATGTCGTCCACTCCCCCAGGCTCGACGCCCGCCGGGTGGTACCCGGACACGAACCAGCCCGGGACGCTCCGGTACTGGGACGGCGCGGCGTGGACCGAGCACACCCACGCGCAGACATCGTCGCAGGTCGGCATGCCACCGCAGCAGCAGGGCACCGGCTACCAGACCTACGCACCGGGGATGACGGCGGCGCCCAACAACCACCTGGTGATGGCGATCCTCACCACGATCTTCTGCTGCCTGCCCTTC
>JBPEXB010000273.1:0-5134 GCA_052032125.1 Acidimicrobiia bacterium | reverse complement strand
TCGGGCCAGACGTGACGAGAGCCCGGCCGTAGGCCGGGCTCTCGTTGTGGCGCCTCGGGGGAATTGGGAGGGAGGGTCCTCAGCGCCGTAAGGCGGGGGCCTCAGGTTCCTTCGGGAAGGATTCGGCCCCGCACCCTGGGGAAACGCACCGGGGCGTGGGCGTGGCAGAACTCGCGCCGGTTGTAGATGGAAAGCTTGGTGGTGCAGTTCTTCTGCTCGCAGACCCGTCCCGTCTCGTACGCACGTGACGGTCGGATACCCCCTCGCAGCTGTTGTCCCTTGAGTGTGTCAGCCATCACTGGCCTCCTCTCTCAGCCGGTCTCCATATCAACGTCGGCCGATCAGGATTTGTTTCGCAGGACGCCTCGTCTCATCGAATTCTTACTCTTCAATGTGACGAGTCCCTGGATCGTGTTCTCACCCCATATACGGAGCGAATGCCCCGGATGGTTGCCCCGGCGGGACGACTCGATGCCGGTCCTATCATCCCGGCGATGCTGCGGCGGGCCTTCTCGATCCTCCTGTGTGGCGCCGCCCTGGCGGTGCTGCTGCCCTCCGCCGTGCTCGGTCAGGGCGACGAGGGGCGGATCGATGTCATCGAGATCACCGGTGGGCTCGACCCGGCCGCCATCGGGTTCGTCGAGCAGCGCATCGAGACCGCCGCCGAGCTCGGCTCCGTGGCGGCCATCGTCCAGATCGACTCGTCGGTCACCCTGAGCAACGACATCGAGGACCTCGTGGAGCTGGTGGCGGCTCCGCCGCTGCCGGTGGTGGTGTGGGTGGGCCCGGACCCGGCGGTCGCCTACGGCGGAGCACTCGTCCTGCTGGAGGCGGCGCCGATCAAGTCGGCGGCTCCCGGGGTCGAGCTGGGCTACGCGTCGCCCGTGGTGGCCGGCGGCGGGGTCGACGATCCGGGCGCCACCGACACGCTCGGTGCACTGCTTCGCGAGGCGGTGACGGTCGAGGGCCCCATCGACGGGCTCGTGGACATCGTCGCTCCCTCGATCAGCAATCTGCTCGTGGAGTTGGACGGCCTCGAGATCGAGGTGGCGGGCCAGACCGTGACGCTGGAGACGGTGCGCGAGACGGAGGAGGGAACGGCGGCCGTGCGAACGGTCTTCTCCGAGCCCGGCCTGTGGACCCGCACCCTGCGGACCGCGGTGAGCGTCGAAGCAGCGTTCTTCTTCCTGGTCATCGGCCTGACCGTGGCGGCATTCGAGTTCTACGCCATCGGCCCCGGCATCGCAGCCGGGGTGGCGGTGGTGTGCCTGCTGGTGGCGGGCTACGGCCTGGCGGTGCTGCCGCTGCGATGGTGGGCAGTGGCGCTGGTACTGGTGAGCCTGTGGTTGCTGACCGTCGACTTCCAACGAGGAGGGGCCGGGCCACTCACCCTGGGTGGGACGGTGCTGCTCTTCGTGGGGGGCCGGTTCTTCACCGACGCCGAGCCCCAGATCGTGCCGTCGTGGTGGATCGTCGGGATCATCGTGCTCTCGACGACCGCCTTCTACGTGGTGGCGATGAGCACCGTGGCGCGCTCCCGGTTCTCCACCCCCACGATCGGGCGGGAGCATCTGATCGGGCGACGAGGTGTCGCCATCGGCGAGTTCGGGCCCAACGGTCAGGTCGAGGTCGACGGGGCACGCTGGCAGGCCGCCGCCCATCGGGAGGCGGGGCTGAAGCCCGGCGATCCCGTCGAGGTCGTCGGCGTCGACGGCCTGTATCTGGAGGTGGAGCCCATCGAGCGCTGATGCGCTCGATCGCGGCCACTCGTACTGAGTACTCGGTACCAGGTACTCGGTACTGGGCGCCGAAGGCGCCTAGTTGATCGCCTTCTCCATGCCTTCCCAGTAGGGCGCACGCAGCTTGAACTTCTGCAGCTTGCCGGTGGCCGTACGGGCGAGCTCCTCGCGGAACTCCACCGAGGTCGGGCACTTGTAGTGGGCGAGCCGTTCGCGGCAGTGCTCGATGAGGTCCGCTTCGGTCGCCTCGGTGCCTTCGGCCAGCACCACCAGGGCCTTCACGGTCTCTCCCCACTTCTCGTCGGGCACCCCGATGACCGCCACCTCAGCCACCGCCGGGTGGGAGAAGAGGGCGTCCTCGACCTCGATCGACGACACGTTCTCGCCGCCGGAGATGATCACATCCTTCTTGCGATCGGACAGGACCAAGTAGCCGTCCTCGTCGAGGTAACCGCCGTCACCGGTGTAGAACCAGCCCTCCCGGACCGCTTCCGCCGTGGCGTCGGGCTGCTCCCAGTAGGCATGCAGGTTGTGGTTGGTCCTCGATCGGACCTCGCCCTGGTCGCTGAGGGCGATTCGCACGCCGATGGCGGGCACCCCCTGGCGGCTCAGCAGCTTGGCCCGCTCGCCGGAGTCGAGGTCGTCCCACTCGGAGCGGCTCCGGCACATCGTCAACAGCGGGGCGGTCTCGGTGAGGCCGTAGATCTGGATGAACTCCCAGCCCAGCTCGGTCTCCATGCGCTCGATGGTGCGGGTGGGCGGCGGCGCACCGGCCACCACCATGCGCACCCTCCCGGCCCCCGGGATGGCGCCGTCCCACTCGGCTGCGGCGTTGAGGATGGCCGCCACCACCGCCGGGGCGCCGCACAGCAGCGTGATGTCGTGCTCGTCGACCCGGCGGAGGATCTCGGTACCGTCGACCTGCCGGAGCACGACTTGCTTGACGCCCATGCCGACGCACGCATAGGGCATGCCCCAGCCGTTGCAGTGGAACATCGGCAGCGTGTGGAGATAGTTGTCTCGATCGCTGACCCCGGCGTGCCAGCCGAACGTGGCGGCGTTGAGCCAGAGCGTGCGGTGGGTCTGCTCCACTCCCTTGGGCCTGGCCGTCGTGCCCGACGTGTAGTTGATCACGGCGGTGGCGTTCTCGTCCGGCTCCCAGGCGGCCGGCTCACGGTCGAAGTCGAACATGGCGTCGTCCGACTCCTCGCCGAGGATGAACCGGTGACGGCACGCGATGTCTCCCAGCTCTCCCTTCAGGTCGGGGTCGATCAGCAGCACGTCGGCCCCCGAGTGCTCGATGATGTAGTCGACCTCAGCCCGGTTCAGCCGGTAGTTGATCGGCACGAACACCCGGCCGTTGCCACTGACGCCCCAGAACGACGTCAGGAGCCGCCCGGCGTTGTGCGAGACCATGGCCACCCGCCCGCCCACCGGCACTCCGAGACGGTCGAGGCCGGCGCCCATGGCGTCGGCCAGCTCGCCCATCCGGGCGAAGGTCACGGAGCCCATCGACGCAGCGGGCTGGTCCGGCTCGTCGACGAACGCCACCCGGTCCGGGTACACGACGCGGGCGCGGTCGAGGTGATCGCGGATCGTCAGCGGTACCAGCATGGGCGGCCTCCAGAGATTGCGTTCTGCGGAGGCTAATGAACACGCCCGCGGAGCGAACGGGGTACTCGGTACTGAGTACCAGGTACCGGGTACTGCGGTTCGCGAAAACGAAGGAGGGCATTCCCAGAATCTTCCTTTTCCAGATTGTCACCCGCTGTTAGGTTCCACCGGACTCTGTGGCGGAGTGAGGGAGGCAATCTGTGGCCATCGACGATTCATGGCAGCTGCGTGCGCTGTGCCGTGGGAACCATTCCCACCTGTTCTTTCCCCCGAGCACTTTCGAGCGGAAAGACGAGCGCGAGCGGCGTGAGCTGCGGGCGAGGGCGATCTGCCGGGTGTGCCCGGTGATGTCCGAGTGTCTCGAGTACGCGATGCGCATTCGAGAGCCCTATGGAATCTGGGGTGGGTTCACGGAGACGGAGCGACGGGACCTGGTCACCGCCTGACCGGGCGTCGCACGGAACGGAACCACGGAGGGGCCCGCCAGGGGCCCTTTCCGCGTCAGGGCTCGCCGAGGGTCCTGACGTCTCCGTTGCGGACCGTCACCCGGCGGGCGTCCAGCCATTCGAGGAGCGGGACGGCGTACTTGCGGGTCAGGCCGAGGGCGTCACGGAACTCGGCGACGGTGAACGGGTCGGGGAGCCCGGCGAGTTGGCCGATGAGCTCGTCCAGCTGGCCGGGGAGATAGACGAGGTCGTTGGACACCCGCACCAAGCGTTCCTCCCGCAGCAACACGTGCAGCAGCTCGGGATCGACCCCCAGCTCGACCACTCGCGGGACGGCCAAGCCGGCGTCGGCCAGAGCGGCGCTGATGCGCTCCCACTCGTCCTCCCGATCAGCGTCGAGGGTTGGCTGAAACTCCCTGATCGCCACGGCCGAGCCGCGCTCCTCGAGCTCGTCGCCGGTCTGGAGCACGGCGGCCAGCGCCTCCAGTGACAGATCGAGTTGGCTGGCGAGGCTGGCCTTGGGCATGCCGGGACGGAGGGGGTTGGCCTCGTGGAAGGCGCGGGTCAGTTCGACGGCTTCCTCGCGCAGCGCTCTGGCTCGCTCCGTTGCCATGACCATCGCCCCGGCCGCCAGCGCCTCGGCAGGGCGGCCGCCGCCCGAGTGGGCGGCGAGGCGGGCGGCGTGCTCCACGCCCCTCCGGTCCAACAGCGCCGTGGCTCGGTCGTCGGGGCTCGCATCGAGGGCGCGGCCCAATGCGGCGGCGGCCTGAAGCGCCTCCCGGCCCTTGCGAGGGGCTCGCGGCTCGAGCACCCGGCCGCCGGCGACGATGGACCGTCGTCCCACCTCGCGAAGCACGAAGCGGTCGCCCATCTGGAGCGGCACGGGCTCGTCGAGAGCCAGGACGGCGATCTCATGCCCGTCCTCGTCGTGCCCGAGGGCCCGCATGCGGGCCGGCCACGCCCCGCTGCCGAGGTGGAGGTGATAGGCGCCGCGATTGGTGAGCTCGTCCTCGACGTACCGGGCCCTTCGGAGGGTGACCAGCGGCCGGTCGGACGCCTCCCAGTGCCCGGGGAGGCCGAGCATCGCTCCCCGTTGCACCTCCTGGCGCTCGATGCCGGCGATGTTGGCGGCCACCCGGGAGCCGGCGACCGCCACGTCGCGATCCGACTCGTGGGACTGGAGTGAGCGGATGCGTCCGCCGACGGGCCCGGGATGCAGCTCGACCTGGTCGCCGACCCGCAGCTCCCCGCCCACCAGGGTCCCGGTGACCACCGTGCCGGCACCGGCGATCGTGAAGGCGCGGTCCACCCACAAGCGTGGTCTCCCGGTCGGCG
>JBPEXB010000272.1:0-4873 GCA_052032125.1 Acidimicrobiia bacterium | reverse complement strand
AGGGTCGCATCGACCGGGCGCTGGACACCGCCGGCGACGTCCTGCTCACCATGGCGTCGGTCCTCATCGTGGCCGCCGCGGTGGTCGTGCCCGTCGCGGTGCTGGCGGCGATCGCGTACGGCGTGTGGCGGGCGGTCCGGCGCCGGTGGCCCATCGCCGAGCTCGCCGCGGCGGCCCCGACCGTCGAGCCGTTGGAGGAGCCGGCGACCACCGATTGACGCTTGTGTCCTACATCAACGTTGGTTAGCGTTGTTGTATGACACATGTCATCGACATCGATGGGCTCGACGCCATCGCCACCGACCTTCGCCGTGGCGGCGAGATCCTGAACGACGTGCACGCCGCTGGAGCTGCCGAGCTGGCCAAGCTCGGACTGTGGTCCGATCGCAGCCGCTACGAGGCGCTGCTGTCGGCTCGGGCCGCCTGGGCCACCACGACGGCCGAGGATCTGGCGGCGCGAGCCGTCGGGATGGCCGCCGCCGAGGCGGTCGCCAGAGCGATGTCGTGGGCGGGGGGACAGGCGTTCACGCTCGGATTCGGCAGCGGCACCTCCAGCCTCCAGGACGTGGACGAGCGGGCGGCCGAGGCGCTCGAAGCCATCGAGGATCTCCTGCGGACCGACGGCTCCAGGTTCCTCTGGTGGAGCTCGGGCGACACCGAGGTGACCAAGGGCGAGCTCCTGGACATCGCCGAGATCCTCGAGGGCCTGCCCGGTCCCGTGCTGCGGCGGCTCCTGGGCCAGATGGACGACGAGCTCCTCACGAAATGGCTGGACGAGGCCGACGAGAGCGGCATCTCCCGTGCCCGCCAGGAACAACTCTTCGGCCACCTCGCCGAGCATGCCGGATCGCTGGGGCTCGGCCGGATGATGCTGCTCGCCGATGGCGAGACCCGGGAGCACCTGCTGGGGGCGATCACCGAGCACAGCACCGGTCTGGTGCAGAAGTGGGTCTTCAAGGAGGTGGTCGGCGCGCTCGACGACGACGACGACGAGCACCCGTTCATCGCGGTGGCGCTGTTCGAGGCGATGAGCCCGACGTACCGGCGAGCGGCCGTCGTGCAGATGACGGCGCGAGACGAGTTCGACAGGTTCATGGAATCACTCGTGGCGGTCGACTCCCACACACCGGGCGGCTGGTTCGGTGATCCGAGCACCCGGGCCTACGACTATGACGCCTCGGCACTCGTGGCATTCGTGGACGCCGTGGCGGAGATCGACGACGCCGACGTGAAGGCCCAGGTCTTCGTGGCGGCCGTCGAGCAGCTCGAGGGGCGGCTGGCCGACGCCTCGGAGAATCTCGTCCTGCACGCAGGCGGGCTGTCCCGCTCGGTCCACCGCTTCGAGGACGGCACCGGGGACGAGGCGCTGGTGGCGCTGGCGGGGCTGCTGACCAGCGACGCCGAAGGAGTGTTCGACGCCCTGCGGCTCGATGCCGACTTTCTGGGTACCTCCACCACGGACTACTTCCGCGAGCTGCTGCGCGAGCCGGGCGCCCGCGGCAACATCGCCGGCGAGCCGCTGTGGCACGACGGAGCGGTGCTCACGAATCAGATCCTGGCCGAGCTGTACGGAGGCGACCTGGGACCTCAGGAGCGCGCCGACTTCTTCCAGGCCGTCGAGCCGACGTCGGGCGGCACCGAAGACCACGTCAACGCCGCCCGTCTCGGGTACTTCACCGGCACGGTGTCGGCGGCCCTGGACGACCTCGGCACGAGCGACGACGACGAGTGGACGGCGGTCGGCATCATCCTCGGCGCCGCCGGGCTGGTGGACCCGACCAAGCTGACCGGCGTCGTCAAGTTCGTCGAGTCGAACATGACCGAGATCACCGACGAGATCCGGGATGCCAACGTCGAGAAGCTCGAGCAGACCTACCGGGAGTTCGAGTACGCCCTGGTGGACGAGATCCTGCCCCGCGACAACGGGTACATCTTCGACGGCGATGCCAGCGACGAATTCTTCAACACGTACGACCGGGTTGGAGGCCTGAGCGTCGGGTGACGATCTGTCAGGCGTCGACGGGAATTGGCTCGACCTCCGACGTGCAGTGCGGGCAGCGGGAGGCCGCCATGTCGATGTGGCTCTTGCAGAACGGGCACGACCGGGTGGTCGGGGCCGGCGGCGTGTCCGAGCGGCGCAGGTGGTTGATCCACCGGACGAGGAAGAACAGCGCCAGGCCCACGATGAGGAACGACAGGATCTCGTTGGCCAGCTTTCCGTAGCCGAGCACCACGGCGCCGGCATTCTCCGCCGCCTCGATGGTGGGATACGGCGGCGGCGTCGATCCCTCGCTCAGCACGAAGAACTGATTGGTGAAGTCGAGATCGCCGGTCAGCATGCCGATCAGCGGCGTGAAGACGTCGCCGACGACCGAGTTCACCACGGCCGTGAAGGCGGCCCCGATGATGATGCCGACGGCCATGTCGACGACGTTGCCCTTGATGGCGAATTCACGGAATTGCTGGAGCACGGTACCTCCTCCTCAACGCGATCCGGGAGCCCCCCTGGGCTCCCGGATCATCGAACATGTTGGGTGATGTCAGGCAGTGACGCCGGTGCGGGACTTCGCGGCCCGGTACACCAGCAGGGCGATGATGGCCCCGATGATCGAGCCGACGATCCCGGCCGCCGAGATGTCGAAATCACCCGACGTGATGAGGTTGCCGAGGAACCCGCCGACCAATGAGCCCACGAGGCCCAGGACCAATGTGCCGAAGAAGCCCATCGGATCCGGGCCAGGCACCACGGCGCGAGCGATGAAACCGGCCAGGAGGCCGACGATCAACCAAACGATGAGTCCCATGTTGTCCTCCTTGACACTGGGGTGGTCTCTGTCGGCGTGGTGATACCCGGCTCCGGCCGCGGTCAAACCTCGCCGGGGCGGTTGACGGCCGCGCATGGCGGGTAGAAAGGCTCCGACGGCGTGATCGGCGCCGCATCACGGGAGACCACCATGACCACCAGAGCGATCCTCGAGCGCATTCGCACCAGCCTGTTCTTCATTCCTTCGATCTTCATCGTGGCGGCCGGCCTCCTCGTGTGGGTCACCGTCCGCCTGGACCGCTCGAATGTGGCCGACGAGGCGCTGTTCCTGCTGCCCACCTCCCTCGATGGCGCCCGATCCGTGCTCGGCACCATCGCCGGCGCCACCATCACCGTCGCCGCCCTGGTGTTCTCGCTGACCGCAGTCACCGTGCAGCTGGCGGCCAGCCAGTATTCGCCGCGCCTGCTGTCGGAGTTCCTCGGAGACCGCCCCCAGCAGATCGTGGTGGGCGTCGTGGTCGGCACGTTCACCTACTCGCTCGGTGCTCTGGCGACCATCGGTGGCGGGGTCGGAGACCCCAGCGGAGTGACGGCGGCGTGGGCGGCGACCATCGCCACGCTTCTGGCGGTGGCCACGATCATCTCGATCGTGCTGTTCATCGATCGGGTCACGACCCGGATCAGCGTCGACGACACGGTCCGGCGCATCGCCGACGCCACCCGCCGCCAGTTCGAGGGCCTGGCGGGCGATCGGCGGGTGATCGGCCGCCCCGACACCGGTTGGGCCAACGATCCCTCGGCCTCCACCTACGTGGTGCCGGTGCCCGCCACCGGTTGGGTGCAGGGAGTCGACGTTCGCTCACTCGTGGAGGCGGCGGCGCCCGGGGAACAGATTCGCCTCGATGCCCGCATCGGCCAGCACGTCGTGGAGGGAGAGCCGCTGATGACCGTCTGGACGTCGTCCGATGAGCAGGACGACGACCACGTCGCCTCGCTGCAGGACACCGTCGAGGTGGGCGGCATGCGCACGATCGCCGACGACGCAGGGTTCGGCCTGCGCCAGCTCGTCGACATCGCCCTTCGGGCGCTGTCGCCCGGCATCAACGATCCGACGACCGCCGTCGACGTGGTCCACCAGCTCGTGGCGCCGCTCCGGGTCGTCGTCGAGCAGGGAGTCGCCGGGAGGGTGATCCATGGTGACGAGGGCCGCCTGCTGGCCCTGGCGCACGAGCCGACCCGGCGTGACTACATCCGCATGGCGTTCAGCGAGATCCGCTTGGCGGCCACCGATCAACCGCAGGTCGCCGCCTCGCTCGCCGAGTCGCTGCTGGTGCTCCGCCGTTTTGCCGCCGAGGCCGATGCCATCAGCGCACTCGACGAGCAGCACGAGTTGCTCGTCGGGGCGGTCGAAGCTTGGGACGTCCCGGCTCCCGACCTGGACATCGTCCGCGACCTCCTCGAGTCCTACCGCCGGCTGTCCGGTCACCTGGCGGAGAGCTGACGACAGACGGGATGTCCGGGCGGGCGGGGTAGCGTTCGCCCATGTTCGAGGAACTGGCGGACGGCGTCTTCCGGCGGCACTACGAGTTCCTCCGGCTCAACATCGGGGTGGTCGTCGGGGGCGAGGGGGTGGCGATCGTCGACACGCGTGAGAGCCATGTCGCCGCCCGCGAACTGCGGTCCGACGTGGCACACCTCACCGACCTCCCGATCCGCTGGGTCGTCAACACCCACCACCACTGGGATCACTCGTTCGGCAACGCCATCTTCGACACCGCCGAGATCTTCGGGCATCACCGGTGCCGCGCCCGCCTCGTCGACGACCCCGACGAATCGCGAGAAGACGCCCGTGGCTGGATGCCGGCCGAGCGACTCGGTGAGATCGACGAGGTGCGAGTGACGCCCCCTGGGTCGACGTTCGAGGCACTGCACTCGATCGACATCGGCGATCGGATGCTCGAGCTCCGCCACCATGGCCGGGCTCACACCGACAACGACATCGTCGTCCATGCCGGCGACGTGTCGTTCATGGGTGACCTGGTCGAGCAGGGTTCAGCGCCGGTGATGGGCGATGGCTATCCAATGGAGTGGCACCACACCCTCGCCGCC
>JBPEXB010000271.1:0-1513 GCA_052032125.1 Acidimicrobiia bacterium | reverse complement strand
GTGGACGGACACATGCACATCAGCTTCGGGCAGGCGGCCACCGAGGAAGAGCTTTCGATCTACACGCCGCCCGAGTACCGCTCGATCCGCGCCTCCATCGACGCCGAGAAGTGCCTGCTGGCGGGGGTCACCAGCTCGTGTGATCCGGGTGGGCCGTACCGGGTGGCGGTGGCCGTGCGCGACGCCATCGCCGCCGGCCTCATCCAGGGCCCTCGCATGGCGGCCGCCGGTCGTCAGATCACCAGTCAGCAGGGCATCGGCGACGGCCTGCCGAGCTGGATCGGGGTGCCCGAGTCGTCGTTCGGCGCCCTCGTGACGAGCAACGAGGAGCTGATCCAGGAGATCCGCAACGAAGTCAAGGACGGTGTGGACCTCATCAAGATCGCCGGCTCGGGGCCCGACTCGGACGAGTTCGCCGCCTTCCGGCTCGAGGAGCTGGAGCTGGCGGTCGACGAGGCGCACCGGCTCGGCCGGCCCGTCACCATCCACGCCCGGTCCCGCCAGTCGGTGGAGTTCGCCGCCGCGGCCGGGGTCGATTGGATCATGCATGCGTCCTACATGGACGAACCGACGCTCGAGACCGTCGTCGAGAAGGGCATCCCCATCCTCCCGGCGCTCACGCTGCTCGTGAACACGCTCGAGGCGAACCCCGACCTCTCGCCGGCCGCAGCTGACGGCATCAAGCGGGAGATCGACGCCGCCGTCGGCATCGTCTCGAAGGCCTACGAGTCGGGGGCGACGCTCATCTGTGGGTCGGAGACCGGCTTCGCCATGACCCCGTACGGCGAGTGGCACGCTCGCGAGTTGGAGATCTTCGTGACCATGTTCGGCGTGCCGCCCCACGAGGCGCTGCTCTGCATGACCCGCAACGCCGCCCGCGCCGTCCCTCGCCACACCGACGACATCGGGACCCTGACGCCGGGCAAGTACGCCGACGTCCTGATCGTCGACGGGCGCCCGGACGAGGACGTGACCGTGCTCCAGCGCAAGGAGCACCTCGACACGATCATGCAAGGAGGCCGGATCGTCGAGCCATGGCGGCCGGTCGACGCCGACCGCCGCATCCACAAGTTCGAGAAGGCGCACATCTTCACGCCGGGGGTGTACCTGCCGGAGCACCGTCGGGTCCCCGACGCACCCACGATGCCGGCGCCGCCCGGATGACCGGCGCCGCCTCCGACGACCTCACACCCCTCTCGGAGCTCGTCCGCTTGGATGGGCGCACGGCGATCGTCACCGGTGCCGGGCAGGGGTTCGGCTTCGCCATCGCCCGACGCCTCGCCGAGGCAGGGGCCCACGTCGTGGTCGCCGACCTCGACGATGCCACCGGCGAGCAGGCTGCCAAGACGTTGTCCGCCCAGGGCTGGTCGGCGGTCTTCCACCACCTGGACGTGGCCGATGAGACCTCGATCGACACGCTCCTCTCCCAGGTCGGGTCCGTCGATGTGCTGGTCAACAACGCCGGCGTGTTCTCGAATTACCTCGCCACCGCGATGCCGGCCGAAGAGTTCCG
>JBPEXB010000270.1:0-8429 GCA_052032125.1 Acidimicrobiia bacterium | reverse complement strand
TGAGTCGTGAGTGGTGGGAGGATGTCAGCGGGCGACGGGCTCGACCGCGACGAAGTGGCTCCGAGGGTTCCACGTCGGGAACGATCTCGCCAGGGGCCCGGGACCGGAGATCACGATCGAGCCGTCGTCGAGGGCGTCGGTCCATCTGGTCCGGCCGATGTGCCAGTCCACGAACGCACGGGTCTCGGCTCGAATCGTGACGTCGGGCTCATATCCGGGATCGTTCACACACACCTCCGCTCCGGGCGGATCCAGGAGCAACCAGAAGCGACGCTGCTTGAGAGGTTGATCGGCGAACTCGAGCTCCACGACCGTGCGACCCCCGGGGTACTTCTCCCAGCGAACTCCGGCGGTGAACGCCCACAGGACGGAGTACGGGTCGTAGTCCTCCGGCCGCATCTCGAGCCAGCGAGCACCCCACTCGCCGAGCCGGAAGCACACGTCGACCAGCTCCTCACCCATCGGCGTCAGCAAGTACCTCCACCCTCGGCCGGCGTCCTTGGGTTGGCGTTCGATGACCCCGATGCGCTCCAACGCTGCCAGACGCGTCGTGAGGAGAGATCTCGGCATCCCCGGTGCGCCCGCCAGGATCTGCGAGAACGTGTCGGCGCCGAGGTGCAGGTTGCGGACGATCAACGGCGTCCAGCGCTCGGCGAAGACTTCGGCGCCCTTGGCGATGGGGCAGTACTGCCGGTACGACTTCACACGGGTCTCCGATCGTGGTCGTACCCAGTGTGCGCGCCGAACGCGGCCGCGTGAAGTCCAGTTTTTGTCCTTGGGTCGAGGACCGGCGTGCCGCACACTCGTCGCATGCGCGTAGAGCACTTCGAAGGCCCGCTCATCAGCCCACACGACGACGGGTACGACGAGGCCAGGAAGATCTGGAACGGCGACATCGATCGAAGGCCGGCGCTGATCGCACGGTGCACGAACGCAGAGGATGTTGCCGCAGCTCTGCGGTTCGCCCGGACGCACGATCTCGACCTCACCGTCCGCGGTGGCGGACACGGCGTCGCCGGCAGCGCGGTCAGCGATGGTGCGGTGATGCTCGACTTGTCGCTGATGCGGGCGGTCGAGGTGAACGCGGCAGCGTCGCTCGCCCGCGCAGGAGCCGGCGCGTTGTGGGGCGATCTCGACTCGGCCACTCAGCAGGTGGGCATGGCCACCGTCGGTGGCATCGTGACCCACACGGGCATCGCCGGCCTGACCCTCGGTGGCGGCATCGGCTGGCTCTCGAGGCTGCACGGCTTGACCGTCGACAACCTGCTCGAAGCCGAGGTGGTGACCGCCGACGGTCGCCGCATCACGGCCTCCGAGCGCGAGCACGACGATCTCTTCTGGGCGCTGCGCGGCGGCGGTGGGAACTTCGGGGTGGTCACCTCGTTCACCTACCGCCTGCACCCGCGTGCCGACGTCCTGGCCGGGCCCATCGTGTGGCCGATCGAAGCTGCGACCGAGGTGTTGTTGGCCCACGAGAAGCTCATGGCGGACGCGCCGGACGAACTCATGACGATCATGCTGCTGCGGCGCGTCCCGCCGACCGACCTCTACCCGGCCGACCTGCACGGCCGTCATGCCTGCATCATCATCGCCTGCTGGCTCGGAGATCCCGAGGAGGGCGATGAAGCCTTGCGACCGCTGCGCTCCATCGGATCGCCGTTGGCCGATCTCGCCGTGAGGAAGTCCTACGTCGAGCATCAACGGATGCTCGACTCGGGAGTCCCTCACGGTTTGGGGTACTACTGGAAGACCGCGCTGTTCGACTCGTTGGACGAGGACCTGGCCGACGCGCTGACGAGGCAATCGAGCCTGGTCCAGGGTCGCAGCTACAACATCCTGTTTCACCTCGGCGGCGCCGTCGCCCGGGTGCCTGAGTCGGCAACCGCCTACCCACACCGCCGAGCTCGCTACAACCTCAACATCAACGCCGTGTGGTCGCTCGACGACGACCTGGAAGAGGTCGAACGACATCGATCCTGGGTCCGTGGTCAGCACGCGGCGGTGGCCGGGAGAGGGGTGGGGGCGTACGTCAACTTCGTCGATCGCGAGTCGCCGACTCGCGCCGAGGCGATGTTCGGCCCGGCCACCTACGCCCGCCTGACAGCCGTCAAGGCGAGGTACGACCCGGACAACATCTTCCATCACAACGTGAACATCGAACCGGCGCCCCTCGCACGCCGCTGACGTCGTCCCGTGGTCGCTATCCGGTTCCTTCCTCGGACCAAGTCCAGGGGGTCCGGGAGCTGATATATCTCAGCTCTGCTCTTGTAACGCTGTCGAAACACTGCGATTGCAGGCGAGCAACTGCGCCCGCCTACGCTCTTGGACTCGCAACGGGGCGGTCTCGCGCGCCCCCTCGCATGGAGGAACATGCCCGGTCTCCATCGCAGCGCTTTCGAGCACGACTCCTGTGGAGTCAGCTTCGTCGCGGACATCAAGGGCCGCCGGAGCCACGACATCGTCTCCCTCGGGATCGGGGCACTCTGCAACCTGGAGCATCGAGGCGCGACCGGCGCCGATGCCGACGTGGGCGACGGAGCCGGAGTGCTCCTGCAGGTCCCGGATCGCTTCTTCCGCTCAGTGGTGCCGTTCGAGCTGCCTCCGGAAGGCTCCTACGCCACCGGCATCGCTTTCCTACCCCAAGATCCGGAGCAGGCGAGCGCCGGCGTCGAGGCGGTGGAAGCGATCGTGGCCGACGAAGGGCTCTCGGTCCTCGGATGGCGCGAGGTGCCGGTCGAGCCGTCGGTGGTGGGGGCGGCCGCCCGTTCCACCATGCCCACGTTCCGGCAGGTCTTCGTCGACGGCGCCGGCCACTCCGGCATGGACCTCGAGCGGCGGGCCTACGTCATCCGCAAACGCATCGAGCACGAGATCCATCTCGAGGCGGGTCGCGACGAGGTCAACGAGGCCATCGGTGGTGCGTCGGAGATGCACGACGGCGTGTACTTCCCGAGCCTGTCGGGCCGGACCATCGTCTACAAGGGCATGCTCACGTCCCCGCAGGTGGCGGCGTTCTACCCGGATCTGCACGACGACCGGGTGGAGAGCGCCATCGTGCTGGTCCACTCCCGCTTCTCCACCAACACGTTCCCGGCTTGGCCGCTCGCCCACCCGTATCGGATGATCGCCCACAACGGCGAGATCAACACCATCCAGGGCAACAGGAACTTCATGCGGGCGCGGGAGACGCTGCTCGAGACCGAGCTCATCCCCGGCGACCTGGAGCGCATCTTCCCGATCTGCACGCCCGGCGCCTCGGACACCGCAGGCTTCGACGAGGCGCTGGAGTTGCTCTACATGGGCGGCTACCCGCTCACCGAGGCGGTGCTGATGATGATCCCCGAACCGTGGGAGAACCACCGGCACATGGCTCCGGACCTGAAGGCCTTCTACCGCTACCACGCCTCGCTCATGGAGCCCTGGGACGGTCCCGCCTCCATCGCCTTCACCGACGGCCGGGTCATCGGGGCCGTCCTCGACCGCAACGGTTTGCGCCCGTCGCGGTACTGGGTGACCGACGACGACATCGTGGTGATGGCGTCCGAGGTGGGGGTGGTCGACATCCCAGCGGCCAAGGTCGTCCGCAAGGGCCGCCTCCAGCCCGGCAAGATGTTCCTGATCGACACGACCGAGGGGCGCATCGTCGGCGACGACGAGATCAAGTCCCAGCTGGCTGCCGCCCGCCCCTATGAGGAGTGGCTCGACCGCCAGGCGCTCCACCTCGACGACGTCCAGCCTCGCCCGACCACCAGGGCCGAGCGTGGTTCGATGCTCCAGCGCCTGCAGGCCTTCGGCTTCACCCACGAGGACATGAGGCTGCTCATCGCCCCGATGGCCCGTGACGGCAAGGAGGCGCTGGGGTCGATGGGCACCGACACCCCGCTGGCCGTGCTGTCCGATCGGCCCCGGATGCTGTTCGACTACTTCAAGCAGCTGTTCGCCCAGGTGACCAACCCACCGCTCGATGCCATCCGCGAGGAGCTGGTCACCTCCCTGCGGTCGTTCCTGGGCCCGGAACTGAACCTGTTCGAGCCCATCGAGCGCTCCTGCAACATGATCGAGCTGCAGAGCCCGATCGTCGACAACGATCAGCTCGAGCAACTCCTCCACATGCACGAGGTCGACACGGTCGAGGGTTACACAGCGGTCGTCCCGTGCCATTTCGATCCCAGGGCGGGAGGCGAAGGCCTTCGGCAGGCACTCGACGAGGTCTTCGCCGAGGTGGACCGGCTGATCGACGAGGGGGCGTCGGCCGTGGTGCTCTCCGACCGGGGCATCGACGCAGGGCGCGCCCCCATTCCGTCGCTGCTGGCGACCGCCGCCGTGCACCATCACCTGATCCGCACCAAGAACCGGACGCGCCTCGGGATCATCGTCGAGGCCGGTGACGCGAGGGAAGTGCATCACCTGTGCCTCCTCCTGGGCTACGGGGCGGCGGTGGTGAATCCCTACATGGCCTTCGAGGCGATCGACCGCATGGTCGATCTCGGCGCGCACGGATTGGGCGAGGTCGGCTACGCCAGGGCACACGCCGCCTACATCCAGGCGGCCGGCAAGGGGATCCTCAAGGTGATGTCCAAGATGGGCATCTCGACGGTCGCGTCGTACGTCGGGGCGCAGATCTTCGAGGCGATCGGCATCAGCGACGAGATCATCGACCGGCACTTCACGGGCACGGTGAGCCGGCTGGGCGGTGTCGGCCTCGACGTGATCGCCGACGAGGTGGTGCGGCGGCACCGGCCCGCGTTCGACGAGAACCCCGCCGCCCGGGCCCACCGTCGCCTCGAGCTGGGCGGCGAGTACCAGTGGCGGCGTGAGGGCGAGCACCACCTGTTCAACCCCGAGACGGTCTTCCGGCTCCAGCATGCCACCCGCCAGGGGCGCTACGACATCTTCAAGGAGTACACGCGCGGCGTCGACGACCAGACCGAGCGCCTCGGCACGCTGCGAGGGCTCTTCCGTCTCCGGACCGGTGAGCGCCCGCCGCTGCCCCTCGACGAGGTCGAGCCGGCGTCGGAGATCGTCAAGCGTTTCTCGACCGGGGCCATGTCGTACGGCTCCATCTCCAAGGAGGCCCACGAGACGCTGGCCATCGCCATGAACCGCATCGGCGGCAAGTCCAACACGGGCGAGGGGGGCGAGGACCCCGATCGCTACGTACCCGACGACAACGGCGACTTGCGGCGCTCGGCGATCAAGCAGGTGGCGTCGGGCAGGTTCGGCGTGACCAGCGAGTACCTGGTGAACGCCGACGACCTCCAGATCAAGATGGCCCAGGGCGCCAAGCCGGGGGAGGGCGGCCAGCTGCCGGGACACAAGGTGTACCCGTGGATCGCCGAGACGCGCTACTCGACCCCCGGCGTGGGGCTGATCTCGCCGCCGCCCCACCACGACATCTACTCCATCGAGGACATCAAGCAGCTCATCCACGATCTCAAGAACGCCAACCCCAAGGCCCGCGTGCACGTGAAGCTCGTGGCCCAGATGGGTGTCGGCACGGTGGCCGCCGGGGTCGCCAAGGCCAAGGCCGACGTCGTGCTGATCTCCGGCCACGACGGCGGGACGGGGGCTTCGCCGCTCACCTCCATCAAACATGCCGGCGGCCCGTGGGAGATCGGGCTCGCCGAGACCCAGCAGACGCTCCTCCTGAACGGGTTGCGGGACCGCATCGTCGTACAGGTCGACGGACAGCTCAAGACCGGGCGGGACGTGATGATCGCCGCACTCCTGGGGGCCGACGAGTTCGGCTTCGCCACCGCCCCACTGGTGGTGTCGGGCTGCATCATGATGCGGGTCTGCCACCTCGACACCTGCCCGGTCGGCATCGCCACCCAGAATCCTGAATTGCGGAAACGGTTCGCCGGCAAGGCCGAGCACGTCGTCAACTTCATGATGTTCATCGCCGAAGAAGTGCGCGAGCACCTGGCCGACCTCGGCTTCCGCACGCTCGAAGAGGCGATCGGGCACGCCGAGCTCCTCGACACGCGAGAGGCGGTCCGTCAGTGGAAGGCCGGCGGGCTCGACCTCGCCCCGATCTTCCACGTGCCTGAGCTCGCCGCCGGCGCCGCTCGCCATCAGAGGGCCACTCAGGATCATGGGCTGGAGCACGCACTCGATCAGACCCTGATCCAGCTGTGCGAAGGCGCCCTTGCCGACGGCACGCCGGTCAAGCTCGAGCTGCCGATCCGCAACGTCAACCGGACCGTCGGCACGCTGCTGGGCTACGAGGTCACCTCGCGTCACGGGGCGGCGGGCCTGGACGACGACACGATCTCGATCGACTTCACCGGCTCGGCGGGGATGAGCTTCGGAGCGTTCCTCCCGAAGGGCATCACCCTGCGACTCACCGGCGACGCCAACGACTACGTGGCCAAAGGCCTGTCGGGCGGGAAGGTGATCGTGCGGCCGCCGCTCGACGCCCCCTTCGCCGCCGAGGAGAACATCGTGGCCGGCAACGTGATCCTCTACGGCGCCACCGGTGGCGACGTGTACATCCGCGGGGTGGTGGGGGAGCGGTTCTGTGTCCGCAACTCCGGTGCGGTGGCGGTGGTCGAGGGCGTCGGCGATCACGGCTGTGAGTACATGACCGGCGGTCGGGCGATCGTCCTCGGCTCGACCGGGCGCAACTTCGCGGCCGGCATGTCGGGCGGGATCGCCTACGTCTACGACGAGGACGGCAGCTTCCCGACCCGGGTCAACCACGAGATGGTCTCGCTCGAACCGCTGTCCGACGAGGACCTGGCGTTCTTGCACGAGCGGGTGTCCGAGCACCTTCACCAGACCGGTTCAGCGGTCGCCCAGCGCCTCCTGACCGACTGGCCGGCTGCGCTGGGGCGCTTCCACAAGGTCATGCCCGATGACTACCGGCGGGTGATCGAAGCGGCGGCGGCCGCCGAGGCGCGGGGCGAGCCGGTGGTCGAGGCGATCATGGCGGCGGCCCGTGGCTGATCCGCGCGGATTCCTCCAGTACGAGCGGCGGACGCCCGAGCGCCGGCCGGTCGCCGAGCGCCTGAGCGACTGGCACGAGGTCTACGTGCCGTTCCCGACCCGGGCGCTCCACCAGCAGGCGGCGCGCTGCATGGACTGCGGCATCCCGTTCTGCAACAGCGGCTGCCCGCTCGGCAACCTGATCCCGGATTGGAACGACCTGGTGTACCGGGGCCGGTGGCGCGACGCCATCGACCGGCTCCACGCCACGAACAACTTCCCCGAGTTCACCGGCCGCCTCTGCCCGGCGCCCTGCGAGGCGGCCTGCGTGCTCGGGATCAACGCCGACCCGGTGACGATCAAACAGGTGGAGGTGGAGATCATCGAGCGGGCCTGGGAAGAGCGCTGGGTGACGCCCATGCCGCCGGCCGTCTCGACCGGGACGTCGGTGGCGGTGGTGGGCTCCGGCCCGGCCGGGCTGGCCGCCGCCCAGCAGCTGACCCGGGCCGGGCACCGGGTGACGGTCTTCGAGCGGGACGATCGCCCGGGCGGGCTGCTCCGGTATGGCATCCCCGAGTTCAAGATGGAGAAGCGTTTCCTCGACCGCCGCATCGAGCAGATGGCCGCCGAGGGCACCGAGTTCCTGCTGAACACGGAGGTGGGCGTCGACATCGAGGCGGAGCGCATCATGGCGATCTTCGACGCCGTCATCCTGGCCGGGGGTGCCACCCAATGGCGCGATCTGCCCATTCCGGGGCGGGACCTCGACGGCATCCACCAGGCGATGGAGTACCTGCCGCCCGCCAATCGGGTGCAGGCGGGCGATCTCGACGAGACCCCGATCTCGGCCGCCGGCAAGCACGTCATCATCATCGGGGGCGGCGACACGGGCGCCGACTGCCTGGGCACCGCGCATCGACAGGGCGCCGCCTCGGTCCACCAGTTCGAGATCATGCCCCGTCCGCCCGAGCATCGGGCGGAGGAGACGCCGTGGCCGACCTGGCCGCTGATGTACCGGACGTCGTCGGCGCATGAGGAAGGCGGCGAGCGCGAGTACGCCATCAACACCGAGGAGTTCGTCGGCGAGGACGGCCGGGTGGCGGCGCTGCGGACCCATCGCGTCGAGGCGAAGGTGGTGGACGGCCGGATGACCTTCGACAAGGTCGAGGGCACCGAGCGTGAGTTCGCCGCCGACCTGGTGCTGCTGGCGATGGGATTCACCGGCCCCGAGCGCAGCCCGATGCTCGATCAGTTCGGCGTCGAGCTGGACCCGCGGGGCAACGTGGCCAGGGACGACACCTGGTCCACCAACGTGCCCGGCGTGTTCGTGGCCGGTGACATGGGCCGCGGTCAGTCGCTCATCGTCTGGGCCATCGCCGAGGGCCGGGCGGCCGCCGCCGCCGTCGACCTCCACCTGATGGGCGAGACCCTGCTCCCGTCCCCGGTCCGGCCCACGGACATGCCGTTGCGGTAGTACCTGGTACTAGGTACCAAGTACCGAG
>JBPEXB010000027.1:0-3098 GCA_052032125.1 Acidimicrobiia bacterium | reverse complement strand
GGGCGTGGTCGACGAAGAGCTGGGGCAGGCGGACACCGTGCTCGGCGAGGTAGTGGGCGAGGCCCTCCGGCCAGCGGAAGACGCCATCGGTCGGCTCGCCGCTGCCGTTGGGCGCCCCGCAGAAGCGGCAGAGCGAGTCTCCGCCGTACCGGTAGGACGGCCACATGTCGGCGGTCAGGTAGGCGATCAGCCCGTCTCGCTCCTCGGGATCCCAGTCGTGATCGACGAATCGACGCACGTCGGGCCAGTCGGGGTCACTCTCACTCCACCAGTAGCCGATGATGCGCGGCGGGGGTTCGACGGGTGCGGATGGTTCCACCATCAGGCGAGTCTAGGAACGGCGCCCCGTCGGCGGCATCGGTAGCGTCGCAGAACTCGGAGGAGGAGGCTCCATGTCCGCAGAGACCCGACTGTCCGAGCTGGGGATCGAACTGCCGGCTCCCGCCCGCCCCATGGCCGCCTACACCACCTTCGTGCAGGCGGGCGACATGGTCTACACGTCCGGCCACGGCCCCTTCCTGCCCGATGGAGGCCTGATGACCGGCAAGGTGGGCCTCGATCTCACGGTCGAGGAGGGCCGGGAAGCGGCGAGGCTCACCGGACTCGCGATTCTGTCCACACTGCGGGACAACCTCGGATCGCTGGACCGCGTGCAGCGGTTCGTCAAGGTGCTCGGGATGGTCAACTGCCCGACGGATTTTCACGACCATCCGTCCGTCATCGACGGCTTCTCCGAGCTGATCGGCGACGTCTTCGGCGAAGCAGGTGTCCATGCGCGATCGGCCGTCGGGATGGGATCGCTCCCGTTCGACATACCCGTGGAGATCGAGGTCATCGTTCAGGTCGGCTGATCGGCCAGGGCGTTGCGCATCGTGTAGGGCAGCACGTTCCACATCTCCCACGGTTGCTCCATGCGCGGCACGAGGCGCCAGTACGGGAGCCCGTACAGGGCCGGCAACGCCGCTCGGATGAGCGTCCGAGCCCGCTCCACGATGCTGGGGTCGATGGCCGCGCCCCAGGTCTCGACGTACGCATCCCGAAAGGCCCGCGCCGGGGCGGGCGGTTCGGCGTCGGCTGGCAACCCGACGAAGTCGTTGACCGTGGCGAGGAACATCTCGAGCGAGATGAACGGCACCGACACCGACACATCGGACCAGTCGAGCACCCGCGACGTCCGGCCGAGGTCGTCGGCCATCACCTGCCCGGGATGGAAGTCGCCGTGCTCCACCGCCAGCGGCAGGTCGAGCGAGTCCAGGTCGGCGAGATGATCGATCCAGGAACGAGCTCTCGACTGCACCGCGGCCAGGTCCGTGGCGTCGAGGCCGTACTCGCCGACCGTGAGCCAGCGATCGTCCGCCACCATGGTGCCGACGTCCTCCGCCAGCACGAGCGGCGGGCGACGAGGGCAGCCGAACGCCTGCAGGTCGGCACCCACCGAGTCGATCTGCATCTGAGCGAATGCTTCGCCTGCCCGCCCCCACACCATCGGCTCGTCGAAGTCGTCCAGCCGCGTGGTGCCGGCATCGGCGAGGAGCATCCATTTCCGATCCAGGTCTGTCGCGACGACCGTCGGCATGAGCCGAGGAAAGAGGTCGGCCAGACCCGCCGTCAGCTGCACCTCGCCGGGCAGGGCGGGCGACTCGGCTTTGAAGAACCAGCGGCCTCCACCACCGGCGGCCTGCAGGACGGTGGAGAGGTTCCACGACCGCACCTGGGTGATCTGCTCGACCCAGGGGAGGATCGACTCGATCCAGGCAGTGGCCTCGTCGTACCAGCCCGTCTCGAACCAGGGCACCCGATACTCGTCCGGCACGCCGCTCGCTCGTTCGAGATCGGGCACCGCCGGCACCGGCCACTCGGCGCGACCCGGCTCGACGAACCGTCCCACCGCAGGCCCGTGCGACTGGAGCAGCAACGTCCGCACCGACCCGCTCTCGATTCGCTCGATGCCGAGGTGCCGCAGCACCGTCACGTCGGCTCCGAGCTGCTTCGAGAAGTGCCGGTTGGCGGCAGCGACGTCCTGCCAGAAGCCGGCCTCGTCGGAGGCGACGTCGAAACGCGGCACCCGCCCGGTCCCGTCGACGAGCACCGTGCCGTCGTCGCCCACTACCACGCCCACGTAGGTCACGACGCCCATCGGCGGCATCGTAGGTCAGACGCGACATCGGCCCCGCGTCGGCGGGGCCGATGGGCGCACGATCGTGCCGTCGGAGGGTCAGCCCTCCTCGGGAGCGACCGCCTGTGAAGGGGCGATGATCGAGAACACCGCGCCGTGGAGGTCACGGACGACGGCGATGCGACCGTTCGGGGTGTCGAAGGCGGGGACGGACACCTCACCTCCCAGCTCAGAGAGCCGGGCGACGAGATCGTCGGCGTTGTCCACCGTGAAGTAGACCATCCAGTGCGGAGGCATCTCGGCGGGCCAGGTCTCGTCCATCGTCAGCATGCCGCCGTTGAAGGTGTCGGCCATGTAGGGCTGCCCTTCTTCCTTGCTGTCGAGCATGATCAGCTGGTAGCCGGGGAGGCCGGGAGCGTCCTCGAAGCGCCAGGGCAAGACCTCGCCGTAGAACGACTGGGCCTTCGCCATGTCGCGGGTGGCGAGCTCGTTCCAGCTCATCGTGCCGTGCCCTTGGAAGATCTCCCCGCCGACGCTGTCTCCGGCCTGCCACAACATGAGCATGGCGCCGGTGGGATCCGAGACGATGGCCATGCGGCCCGAGCTCATCACATCCATGACGGCTTGCACGGCGCCACCGTTGGCGTTCACGGCGGCGGCCGTGGCGTCCACGTCGTCCACGGTGACGTAGTTGTTCCACGCCGGCGGCACGCCGGCATCCTGCAGCTCCTGCGGCAGCGGGCCCAGACCGGCCACCTGCTTGCCGTCCTTGAAGAACAGGGTGTAGATGTAGTTCCCGTCGGGATCCTGCTGATCCTCGGCCGCCCAGCCGAACAGGTCGCGGTAGAACTGCGCACCGGCTTGGGGATCGGGTGAAGAGACGTCGGCCCAGCTGAAGAGCCCGTGTGGATAGGACATGTCCTCCCCTTCGCTCGGGATGGCCGGTCCTGTCGAACCGACCGATCCATCGTTCGCCGATGCA
>JBPEXB010000269.1:0-2969 GCA_052032125.1 Acidimicrobiia bacterium | reverse complement strand
GCACCACTTCGACCGCCAGCACGGCGACCACCCAACCCGCTCGCACGACCACAGCTCCGACGTCGACCACCACCACGGTGCCGCTGGCGACCACCTCGCCCATCTCTCCTGACACCTTCGCGACCCAGTTGTTCGACCTCACCGGTATCGGGGAAGGGAGCGTGAGCGCCTATGCCGGCGCCGGCACCAGCTTCGAGGCGGCGCTCGAGCTGCGGGCCGGGACCCGCCTGCTGGAGGCAACCGGCCGCACCGACGAGAGCATCGACGGGACCGTCTGGCGGGAGCTGTCGGCCGGCACCCGCTCGGTGTGGGTCGACGATGCCTTTTTGATGCCCGTCGCAGGGATCTCCGTGGCGATCGCCG
Organism: Acidimicrobiia bacterium; assembly: GCA_052032125.1. GTDB lineage: Bacteria > Actinomycetota > Acidimicrobiia > Spongiisociales > Spongiisociaceae > JBPEXB01. The sequence continues at coordinate 2,606 of JBPEXB010000269.1, read as the reverse complement.
ACGATCCATGCTCCAGCTTCGGAACGCCGACGGGGGAACTGGCCCGGTCGGGACCTGCGAGCAGCTCCGCCGATCACGTGGCGCAGATATGGCAGCAGCCGGCGGCCGCCTGCACGCGACTCGTGATCGCACTCGGCGAGGACTTCGCCTTCGACGGCTCCGGTCCGCTCGCCGACGACGTGCCGGCCGACGTCTCGGTGGAGGGCTTCGGATCGATGGCGAGGATCACGATGCCCGGTGTGGCGTTCGGTCGCTTCGACGCCACCGAGGACTTCGGCGAGCTCACCGTGCTCGTGGCGCGCAACGCCGACGGGTCGCTGCACGTCGATGTGCTGGCGGGAGCCCCCAGCGAGTTCTTCGCTCGATTCCTCGATGACCCGGCCCGCATCGTGCTCGACGTGCTGCCCGCCAATGTCGCGGCGGCGTCGCTCGCCGCACCGATCCTGGGCGAAGGAGTGGTGTTGGCCGTGCCGCCGCCGCCCGAGGTCCGCCTTCCGCTCAGCGTCTCGGGCTATTCCCGCTGGTTCGAGGCCACCGGCACGCTGGTCGTGCGACGCCAGGCCGACGTGGCCGGGACGGGCGAGGTGGTCGCCGCGGTGGTGACGGGCGACTCGGTGGTGGGCGAGGCCCGCGGGGCGGCGTGGGGGATCACGTCCACCGACTGGATCGATGCCTGGGGCACCTTCGCCTTCGAGATCGACGGCCTGGCGCCCGGCCGCTACGAGATCTTCATCGGGGAGTGCCGGTCCCTCGAGGACGGTGACGGCTGTCAGGAGGTCGGCATCCACCTGCCCATCACCGTCGAGCGATGACGATGGATCCGGGCTACAGCTCCGGAAGCTCGATCTCGTGGCTGATGACCACGGTGCTGGGGCCCGACCCGATCACCAGCGGGACCGACACCCGGACCTGTTCGATCAGGCAGATGCTCTCGGCCTCGACGTCGCAGTAGACGATCGAGAGATCGCCGGTGAGCGTGGAGGCGCTGCCTCCGAAGGTGGCGCCGAAGCTCAGGGGGAACGAAGGGTTGATCCGGGTCCCCGACGCATCGGGTGCCAGCGCCGTCTCCGTGCCGTCGACGGCCCAGATGAAGCTGGACGGCGCGTCGGGATTCACCTTGTAGCCGTCCGGCAACGTCACCTCCAGCACGACCTCGCCCGGCCCGGCGGCCACGTCGACCGGGTCCAGCTCGACGATCGTGCCTCGATACGCCTCGCTTCCGGCCTCCGGAAGGAATGCCTCGATCCCCGACAAGACCAGCGTCGACACCTCGCCCGTGGCCAGGTCGATCACCCGGATCGAGTGATTGTTGGTGTCGGCCACGTAGAGCCGCCCGCCGAGCTCGGAGATCCCGCCGGGCTCGTAGAAGAGCGGGTCGCGGCCGTCCCGCCAACCACTGTCGCCACCCCAGCGCGTCGCGACCGCCCCGGTGTCGAGGTCGATGGTCTTGATCTTCGAGTTGTAGGTGTCGGCGACGTAGAGGAGGTCGCCCACCGCTGCCACCCCGAGCGGATGCTGGAGCCGCGCCTCGGCGCCGACGCCGTCTCGATCGCCGAACGTGAACAGGTCGGAGTCGGCACCGGCCGTCAGCCCGACCGTGCGCTCGTCGCTGCGGGTGTCGACCCAGCGGATCGAGCTGGACTCCGAGTCGGCGAAGTAGAGCCGGCCGTCGATTGCCAGGCTGAGGCCGCTTGGCTGGGCCAGCTCGGCGGTCGAGCCGGGCCCGTTCAGCACCCCCTCGCGCGCCGAGCCTGCGTAGGGACCGACGAAACCGGTCGACAGATCGAGGGACCAGATCTGGTGCGTCCCCGCCATGGCGATGTACAGCCGCTCGGCGTCGATCTCGAGCGCCCACGGCGAGTTGAGATCGATCTCGCGACCCTGGCCGGCGGCGGGCGGCCAACCCTTGGCGCCGGTGCCGGCCACGGTCGAGACCTCGCCGGTGGCCAGGTCGATGCTGCGCACGGCATGGTTCTCGGTGTCAGCGACATAGAGCGTGCCGCCGTCCCGAGACACCACCGTGCCCTGCGGCTGATCGAACGAGGCCTCCGCGGCGGGCCCGTCCTGGAAGCCGGCGACACCCGAGCCGTACACCGCCTGGACGACGCCGTCCAGGTCGGTCTGAATGATCCGGTGGTGGTTGGTGTCGGTGATGAACAGTCGCCGGGCCGGGTCGGCGGTGACCTTGCCCGGGAACGAGAGCAGGGTCTCGGGCAGCCCTTCCCGTTCGAGCTTGAGCTCCAACGGCGTCCGATCGATGGTCCCGTCGAACTCGACGAGGAGGTCGTCGATCACCGGTCGAACGACCTCGTAGACGCCTTCGCCTGCGTGCCACCCGACCACGCCGCCACCCGGATCGAGGACGAACACGGTCGGCCATGCGCTGGCACCGAACGACCGCCAGACCTCGAAGTCGAAATCGTTGACCACCGGGTGGGCGATGCCGTAGCGGAGGATGATCTGGCGGATGTTCTCGGTGGCCGATTCCTGTTCGAACTTGGCCGAGTGGACGCCGATGACCACCAGCTCGTCGGCGTACTCCTCCTCGAGACGCTCGAGGTCCGGGAGGATGTGGATGCAGTTGATGCAGCCGTACGTCCAGAAGT
>JBPEXB010000268.1:0-5142 GCA_052032125.1 Acidimicrobiia bacterium | reverse complement strand
ACCAGCTCGCCCGTGACCTCGACCTCCTCGCCCTCGCGGGCGGCATTCTCGTGAGACACGTTCACGTGGATGCCCACGGTGCTCTGGTCGTCCTGGTCGAGGAGGGGCTGTACGGCGGCGGTGCAGACCTGCTCCATGAGCCGGATCATGTCCGGGGTGGAGAGCACGACCGTGCCGTCGAGGTGCCCGGGAGCATGCTCGGGAGCGACCGTCACGGTCATCTGATTGGTGATGCCTGGTTGGAGCTTTGCCATCCGGTGAGCGTAGGCCGGAGCCCGTAGGATCGTCGCCCACGAGGAGGTGGGGAGTGGCGAGGTCGACCGAGCTCGAGGCCGTACTACGGCGCATCCTCGGTGCCTTCGAGGCGCGGGATGCCGCAACCGTTCGCGCACTCATGTCGCGAAGCGACGATCTGATGGTGATCGGGAGCGACCCTCGAGAGTGGCTGCACGGCGTCGAGGCCATCGAGGTGTCGGCGGCCCAGGTGGCCGAGATGCCGCAGTTCACCGAGACGATCGGCCGGATCGAAGCTCACCAGCATGGAGACTTCGGCTGGGCTGCCGCGGAGTTCACGGTCGATTGGGTCGGTGAGGCACCCGCCGACTTCCGCGTCTCGGCGGTGTTCCGTCTCGAGGAGGGCGTATGGCGGGTGGTCCACTGGCACGCCTCGAGACCACAGTCGAACACCATCGGAGGCGTTGAACTGACGACCAGCCTCAGCCAGCTCATCGACTCGCTCGGCGACGACGTCGAGGGCGCGCTGCGCTCTCGCTTCGAGACCAGCACCGTCACCCTCTTGTTCAGCGACATCGAGGACTCCACCCGGCGAGGCATCGAACTGGGAGATGGTGTGTGGGCGGACGTGGTTCGCCGTCACTTCGGCGACGTGCACCGGATCGCCGAGGACCACGGCGGGATCGTGGTCAAGACGATGGGCGACGGGGCGATGCTGGCCTACGACTCGGCGCGAGCGGCGGCGCGCTCTGCCGTCGCCATCCAACACTCGGTCGCCAGGGGCCAGGAGTCAGAGCCGTTCCGGGTGCGGGTGGGCGTGCACACCGGTGACGCCATGCGGGCAGGTGGCGATTACCTCGGTCAGACCGTCAACAAGACCGCCCGCCTCGCCGCTGCCGCCCTCGGTGGGCAGGTGCTGGTGTCGGACGTGGTGCGAGGTCTGGTGGGCGCCACACCGGGACTGACGTTCGGTGACCCGATCACGCTGGAGCTGAAGGGTATGCCCGGCCACCACGTGGCCTATTCGTTGGTCGGCGGCTAACCCTCGACTGGCCGGGCCTCGACTCGCAGGACACGGTTGCCCCGGACCGCGGTGACGCGCAGCACGTGGTCGGAGTCCTCCACCTCGTCGCCCACCTCGGGGAGCCGTCCGAGCATTCCGATCATCAAGCCGCCGATCGTGTTCCAGTCGCCCTCACTGAAGGCGACGCCCAACGCCTCCTCGACGTCCTCGACCGGGACCAAGCCGTCGACCGACCACACGTCGCCACCCAGGTGGACCAGTTCCTCCTGGCTGTCCTCGGAGATCGATCCGACCAGCTCCTCGGCGATGTCCTCGACGGTCGCCAGCCCGGCGGTGCCGCCGTACTCGTCCACGACCAGCGCCAGGTGGGTGCCGCTCTCCTGCATCTCACGAAGCAGGGCCACGATCGGCTTCTTCTCCGGCACGACGAGCAGCGGCTGGCTGAGCGGCCCGACGGGCATGTCCGAGCGCTCCGGTGGGATCTGCACCAGGTCGCGCAGGCGGACCAAGCCGGTGACCTTGTCGAGGTTGTCCTCGAACACGACGATCCGCCGGTGCCCGGCCTCGAGCGCGATCTTGACCGCCTCGGCGACGGTGGCGTCGGACCGCACGCCGACGATCTCGGTGCGGGGCACCATGATGTCGTCGGTCAGCCGGTCGCCGAAACGGAAAGCCCGCTCGATCAGCTCGCGATCACTCGGATCGATCTGTCCCTCGGCGGCGGCTCGCCCGGTGAGCCTTCGCAGCTCGCCCTCGGTGACCGTGGGCGACGTGGTGACGCCCTTGCCGGGGGCCTGCAGGTCGGCGATCCACACGAGCGCCGCGACGAGGGGCCGGAGGATCCGCTCGAGGATGGTCACGGCGCTGGCGACCCGCAGCGCCACCTGGTCGGCGTGGCGAACGGCGTACGTCTTGGGGATCGCCTCGGCGTAGATGAAGAGAGCGATCGTCAGCAGGATCGAGGCGATCGTCACGCCCAGCGACCCGAACCACTGCTCGGACAGGATGCCGACCACGGTGGCCGCCACGATCTGCGACAGCAGGGCCATCAGCAAGATCGTGTTGAGCACGTGGGGGAGTCGCTGGGTCAGTCGCTCCAGGCGTCGCCCCTTGGCGCCCTTCTCCTCGGCCAGCGTCTTGGCCCGCACCGGACTGAGGCGTAGCAACGATGTCTCCGCCGCAGCGAGGAAGATCGCGATCCCGAAGGAAGCGATCAGCGCCGCGATGAGCCAGGCAGCAGAATTCATGAGGCGCCAGTCAAGCAGCGTCCGGTGGTGGCACGGTACCGATCCTTCCCCTTGGGGGAAGGTGGTCGTCGCCGTGAGGCGACGAGCGGAAGGGGCTCGCACGTGATCGACGCACCACCTGTCGATGCCCCGAGCGCACACCCGCCGCGCTTCCGCTCACTCCACCACCGGATCCGAGAACACCACCCGCGGCGCGTCGGTTCCGGTGAGCAAGCGATAGCGATCGTTGATCTCGGTCAGTGGTCCCGGCGTCGACGGCATCTGGAGGAGCCGCTCGGCGAGTCCCCAGGCGATGGTCTCGGCGGCGTCCTCACTCGCTCGCCGGGCCCAGATCGTCTCGGGATCGTTCCACGACTCGAAACCCCCGATTGCGACATAACGAGCCTGGTCCGCCTCCGAGAGATGTTCGTATGCCCACGCGTGAGCCAGCTCGTGCAAGAGCACCTTCTTCGCCCGCTCCCCGACATGGCAGACGTCGACTCTGAGCGCCCCCGGGGCGAAGGTGCCGGCGTGTTCGCCGCAGGCGCTCTCGTCGTCGTGCAGGTGGATCTCCCGGATCGTCACTTCCAGCCCGACCTCGGCGAACCGGCTGAGTGCCCATTGGGCGAGCGACTCCTGGGCCGGGTTGGCTGCGTGGATGCGCACCTCCTCTTCTGCATCCGTCTCTGCAACCGGCGGAGCCGCGGGTCGGAGGGCGGTGGGGAGCACGTCACCGAGCCCTGACTTCCCCACCACGCCGTCGTCGGCGGTCGTTCTGAACCCACCCGTCAGTGCGGTCACGAGCAGCAGGAGAACAAGGATGACGTGCTTCATCCCCGCACCGTCTCCGACCGCCTTTACGGCACGGTTGAGGCCTCCTTACGTCCGCTTCGCTCCGCACAAGCATCGATGAAAGGCCGCTTCAAGGCACCACAGTCCGTGGTCAAATAGCCACACCAACCCACGTAGAGTGACATCTTCACCAGCAGGGGGGAACATGGGCAGGGGAAGGTTCGTCAGCGCCGCACTCACGATCGTGCTCGTCGCCGGAGCAGCGCTGCCGGCCGCGGCATCGTCACAGGAGCGGGCCATGTGGGTCTGGCACGCTCCCTCTGGAGCCATCATCGACTTCGCCGTCTCCCGAGGGGTCACCGATCTCTACTTGCACGCCCCACCCGGCTTCTCCACCGACCCGGTGTTCGACGGCTTCCTCGCCGACGCCCGAGCAGTCGGCCTCGATGTTCACGCGATGGCCGGCGACCCCGCCTGGGCGGCCGACGCCGATCCCTGGATCGCCTGGGTAGAAGAGGTGGTCGAGCACGGCGGATTCGACGGGGTCGTATTCGACGTGGAGCCGTACCTCCATCCCGACTGGGGCACCAGCAAGCAGACCCGCCTGATCCGCACGTTCCTTCGCGGCCTGCGCGATGCCGGCCGCCAGGCAGACGAGCTCCCGGTGCTGGCCGCGGTGCCGTTCTGGTTCGACGAGGTCGACTACCGCCGCACCACGGTCCTCGAACGAGTGCTGACGCATACCGACGGCATCGTCGTGATGGCGTACCGCGACCATGCCGAGGGCGTCGACGGGATCATCGACCTGGCCTCGACCGAGGCGGCGCTCGCTGCCGACAAGGGCCGAGATTTCGTCATCGGGGTCGAGACCGGAGTCGTCGGCCTCGACAAGATCACCTTCGCCGAGGAGGGAGAGGCGGCGATGGAAGCGGAGCTGGCCCTGGTCGAGCAGGCGTTCAGCTCCACGCCCGGCTACTCGGGCATCGCCGTCCACCACTACGGCTCCTACACGACCCTCGCTCCGTAGGACACCCGGCCCCACCGTCGGCCTAGTGTCTCGCCAGCGTGCATGCACGCTCGGACATGTCGACTCCTCGAGGGCGAAGGAGGTAGGGAATGCGACGTGTACTTCCGCTGGTGATCGTGTTGGTGATGGCCGCTTGCGGTGGCGACTCGGGTGACGAAGGAGCGGACGAGCCGACCACTCCGACACAGGCGCAGACGACCCAGGCGCCGGCCAACGACGACGGCGCCGACGACACGACCACGACGGCCCCCGCCGACAACGGCTCGGAGGGCTCGGGCCCGTCAACGGCCACCGTGACGATCGGTGACCAGACCTACGAGTTCTCGACCGAGGGCGCACTCGTGGCCCAGTGCCTGACCGATCTGTTCGGCATCTTCTCCGTGCAGCTTCCGGCGGCCGGCGGCGCCGACGGAAGCGTTCGCATCGTGGCGTTGCTGGAGGGGACCGACCCGGACGTCGTGGGCGAGGTCAACGCCATCGAGGTGGACACCGGCGACGACGACTGGATCGCCGACGAAGCCGACACGGTCATCCTCGGCTCCGATCTGCTGGAGCCAGGCGACAGTCAGGTGGACTCGGTGGAGGTCGACGGCAGCACCGTGCGCGGCACGGCAACGTTCGTGCGCGGCAACAGCCTGTTCACCGGCGAGCCGGAGATCGTGACCGGCACGTTCGAGGCGACCTGCGGCGAGGAGCGCACCGCCTAGTCAGGCGTGTGCGGGGGGCCGCCCCTAGCGAGCGGCCCCCCGGCTGGCGCGCGAGGGTGAGAGCGCGCGATCAGAGCGGCTCGGCGCAGCCCACCAGTGGCTCGAGGACACCACGGTCCCGGGGTGAGCCCG
>JBPEXB010000267.1:0-2110 GCA_052032125.1 Acidimicrobiia bacterium | reverse complement strand
GAGTGGGTCGAGCGAAGCGAGACACGCTACAGCCCCCGCGCCAGGACCCAGGCGAGCAGGCCGACGGTGCCGGCGGCGAGCAGCGCTCCGTAGCTGCGGACGAATCCCGACTGCAGCGGTCGCAGGCGCGCCCCGATACGTCGGACCAGCACGCCCATGCCATTGACCAGGCCATCGACGACACGCTGATCGAAGAACATCGCCGACCAGACCGCCAGTCGCTTGCCCGGCTGGACGATCAGCGTGTTGTACGCCTCGTCCACCCAATATCCGTGCTCCCACACCATGAACGGCCGGCGCACCTTGCCGAGGATCCGCAGTCGGGTCACCTCGCCGGCGTGGCTGTAGAGCAAGTAGGCGATGGCGATCCCGACCACCCCGGCGGCCACCGACACCAGCGCCAATGCCACCAGCAGGAACGTGTCCTCAGGGGGATGGGCGATCTTGAGCCCGTGGAAGGCCGGCTCGAGGAAGTGCTCGAACGCCAGCCGGAACGGCGTGTTGATGAAACCGATCACCAGCGTCAGCACGCCGAGCACGACCAGGGGCACCGTCATCACCCGCGGCGACTCGTGGGGATGCACGTCGTCGTCCCAGCGAGGCTCGCCGTCAAAGACCAGGAAGTACTGGCGTGCCATGTAGAAGGCGGTGAGCAGGGCCGTGAGGAGCCCGACCGCCCAGAGGGCGATGAAGAACCCGCCCTTCTCGAACATGACCGCCAGGATCTCGTCCTTGGACCAGAAGCCGGCCAGTGGCGGGATGCCGGCGATCGACAGCGTGGCGATCAGCATGGTGGCGTGGGTGATCGGCATCTTCGATCGCAGGCCACCCATCTTCATCATGTCCTGTTCGTCCGCCATGCCGTGGATCACCGAGCCGGCGCCCAGGAACAGCAGCGCCTTGAAGACCGCGTGGGTGACGAGGTGGAAGACGCCGGCGACATGCCCGGCGACGCCCACCGCCATGAACATGTAGCCCAGCTGGGAGATCGTCGAATAGGCCAGCACCCGCTTGATGTCACGCTGGGCGATGGCGATGGTGGCGGCCAACAGCGCCGTCAACGCCCCGACCGTGGCCACGGTGCCCCCGGCGACGTCGCTGAGTGCGTAGAGGGCGCCGGTCCTCGCCACCATGTAGACCCCGGCGGTCACCATGGTGGCGGCGTGGATCAGCGCCGACACCGGCGTCGGGCCCTCCATGGCGTCCGGCAGCCAGACGTAGAGCGGGATCTGCGCCGACTTGCCCGCCGCCCCGACCAGCAAGAGCAACCCGATGGCCGTGGCCGTCGATCCGCCGAGGATCTGTCCCGGATCGTCCAGCACCGTCGTGTAGGACAGGGTGCCGAAGCTGGTGAAGATCAGCATCAGGGCGATCATGAAGCCGAAGTCGCCGATCCGGTTCACCACGAACGCCTTCTTGCCGGCGGCGGCTGCCGACGGGCGCGTGAACCAGAAGGAGATCAGCAGGTAGGACGAGAGGCCGACCAGCTCCCACCCCACGAACAGGATGGCGAAGTTGTTGGCCAGCACCAGGATCAGCATCGAGGCGATGAAGAAGTTCAGGTAGGTGAAGAAGCGGCTGAACCGCTCGTCGCCGTGCATGTAGCCGATGGCGTAGATGTGGATCAGCGTCCCGACCCCGGTGACGACCAGCGTCATGGTGGCTGCCAGCGGGTCCCACAGCAGCTCGGCGGCGGCCCCCAATCCCGGGATCCAGTCGAAGAGGTGCACGGCGGCGATCGCTTCCTCGGAGGCCGACTCGGAGATGAAGAACTCCCGAGCCGCCAGCGCCGCGTACACGAATGACGCACCGATCGCACCGACCGCCAGGTACCCCGAGCGCGGCTCACCCAGCCGCCGCCCGAGGAAGTGGTTGGCGACCGCGCCGGCCAGCGGAAACGCGATGATGAGCCAGAGGTAGTCCGTCATGTCGAGCTCCGCTCGACATCTCCGGGTACCAAGTACTCAGTACTCAGTACTCGGTACTCCGGATGATCGAACACGGGCGCCGGAGAGTTCAGCATCGGCGCCGGAGGCGCAGCACGGAACTCTGTTAGTGAGGCGAAGCCGAACGGCATCATCCGCTCATCTCCGCTAAGTCGTCTACCGAG
>JBPEXB010000266.1:0-2169 GCA_052032125.1 Acidimicrobiia bacterium | reverse complement strand
TCACGACCGTGGTCCCTCGAGCATGGATCCGTGTTCCCTGGCGACCGCCCGGGGATCGGCCACGACGTCACGATCGCCGCTGATGACGACCTGGTCCGCCGCAGCGCAGCCGTCAGGGTCGACTGACCCGTCGACTCGCCGCGGCCAGGCTCACACCCGGGCGGCGGCAGCTGTGACCGTGTTGCGCATGAGCATCGCCACAGTCATGGGCCCGACCCCGCCAGGAACCGGAGTGATCGCCTCGGCGATCTCGGCGACCTCGTCGTAGGCGACGTCGCCGACCAGCCCGCCCTCGTCGGTGCGGTTGATCCCGACGTCGATGACGGTGGCGCCGGGTCGGACGTGATCGGCCGTGATCATCTCCGGAACACCGACTGCCGCCACGACGATGTCGGCCTCTCGCGTCACGGCGGCGAGGTCCTTCGTCCGCGAGTGCGCGATGGTCACCGTGGCGTCGGCGCCCCGCGCCGCCATGAGCAGCGCCAGCGGTCGCCCGACCAGGAAGGACCGGCCAACCACCACGACGTTGGCGCCGCGCACCGGGATCTCATAGTGCTCGAGGATGCGCATGCATCCCGACGGCGTGCACGGCACGAGCTTCGGCTTGTCGAGAACGATGAGCCCGAGGTTGGTGGGGTGCAGGCCGTCGACGTCCTTGCCTGGGTCGATGTGCATCGCGGCGGCCTCGCCGTCCAGCCCGCCCGGCAGCGGCAGCTGCAGCAAGATGCCGTCGACCGCTGGATCCGCATTGAGGCCCTCGAGAACGTCGATGACCTGTTCCTGGGTGAGATCGGCGCTCAGCTCGTGGTGGAACGACTCGATGCCCACCTCGGCCGCCCGTTTGCGCTTCGAGCGCACATAGGAGTGTGAGGCCGGGTCGTCGCCGACCAGGACGGTGGCCAGCCCGACCTGCTTGCCGCGGTCGGCGAGCGCCGACACGCGCTCCCGGGTCTCGTCCAGCACGGCCGCCGCCACGGCCTTCCCATCGAGCACCCGCGCGCCCATGTGTCTCCTCTTCGTGAACCGGGACGATTCAAGCACCGCCGTACTCGGTACCCGGTACTGAGTACCGAGTACGCACTGACGGGCGAAGCCCGTCAGTGCTTGAACTGCCGCTCGCCGGTGAAGACCATCGCCAGCCCGAGCTCGTCGGCGCGTTCGACCACCTCGTCGTCGTTCACCGACCCGCCGGGCTGGATCACCACCGCCACCCCTGCCTCGGCCGCCGCCTCGATCCCGTCCGGGAAGGGATAGAAAGCGTCGCTGGCCGAGGCACCCCCGGCCGCACGGCCGGCTGCCTTGCCGGCGGCGATCTGGCCGGCTTCGACCCGGTTCTGCTGCCCGGCCCCGATACCCCAGGCAGTGCGGTCTTTGGCCAAGACGATGGCATTCGACGAGACATGCCCGCAGACACGCCAGGCGAAGGCAGCATCGTTCATCTCCGCCTCGCTCGGCTGGCGCTTGGTGACGATCCGCCACTCCGAGATGGGGGCGGCGAAACGGGCCGGCTCCTGGGCGAGCCAGCCACCCGGGATCTGCCGCAGCGCCACTCCCGGACCGGTGGGCGCGGGCGCCTCCAGGATCCTGGTGTTCTTGCGCTTGGCCACGATCCGCTCGATCACACCGGGCTCGTAGCCGGGAGCGACGATCACGTCCGCCTGGGCGGCGGACTCGATGCGCTCCACGGTCGCCAGGTCGATCTCACGGTTCACGGCGACGATCCCACCGAAGGCAGACCGGGGGTCGCACTCGAACGCGAGCTGGTAGGCGTCGGCGGTCGTGGCGCCTACCGCGGCGCCGCACGGATTGGCGTGCTTGATGATCGCCGCCGCCGGCTCGGTGCCGAGGTCGTGGGCCAGGGTCCAGGCGGCAGCCGTGTCGAACAGGTTGAGATAGGACGGCGCCAGACCGGCATGCTGCACGACGTCGTCCCACCAGCTGGCAGCTCCGACCTCCCGGTAACGGGCTCCTCGCTGATGGGGGTTCTCGCCGTACCGCAGGTCGTCGACCTTCTCGAGTGCCAGGTGCAACGACGGGGGCAGGACCTCGTTGGTCCCGTCCGACCCGTCGAGCCAGGACACGATCGCCGCGTCGTAGGCGGCCGTGTGCGCAAAGGCTTTTCGCGCCAGCCGGCGCCGGGTCTCGCCTGCCAGCGACCCGGACTGCTGC
>JBPEXB010000265.1:0-2039 GCA_052032125.1 Acidimicrobiia bacterium | reverse complement strand
CACCAGGTGGCCTGCTGGAACTGGCAAGAGGTGCCGGTCGAGGTGGTCGAGGCGGCCCGGCCATGACCCAGCCACTCGTCAAGGTCGAAGAGCTCTCGAAGCTGTTCCCGGTCGGGGGCGGCGCCTTCCGCAAGCCCACGGACTTCGTCCACGCCGTCGACGGCATCAATTTCGAGATCGCCCCGGGTGAGAGCCTGGGACTGGTGGGGGAGTCGGGGTGCGGAAAGAGCACCACCGGCAAGATGCTGGTGAAGCTGCTGGAGGCGACCGAGGGCCGCATTCTGTTGGACACCGAGGGCGACCTGATCGACGTCGCCCACATCGAGAAGGACCAGATGCGGGAGTTCCGGCGCCGGGTCCAGATGATCTTCCAGGATCCCTTCGAGTCGCTGAACCCTCGGCGCACCGTCTACGACACGGTGGCCGAGCCGCTGACGGTGCAGCGTATCGGCACGATCCGCGAGCGGGAGGAGCGGGTCGCCCAGCTGCTCGACCTGGTGGGTCTGACCCCCGCCGCCTCGTTCCTGTTCCGCTACCCCCACGAGCTGTCGGGCGGCCAGCGCCAGCGCATCGCCATCGCTCGGGCCCTGGTACTCGATCCGTCGTTCGTGGTGGCCGACGAGCCGACCTCGATGCTCGACGTGTCGATCCGCATCTCGATCATGGATCTGATGTTGAACCTCGCCGAGGAGTTCGACGTCTCGTATCTGTACATCACCCACGACCTGGCGGTGGCCCGCTACATGTGCGACCGCATCGCCGTGATGTACCTCGGAAAGATCGTCGAGATCACGGACACCGAGGAGTTGCTCGCCAACCCGCAACACCCGTACACGAAGGCGCTGCTCGCCTCGGTCCCGGTTCCCGATCCCACCTACCGGCGCGAGGAGCCGGAGATCAAGGGCGGCATCTCGAAGGCGATCAACCCCGATCCGGTGTGCCGTTTCATCGAGCGCTGCCCGATCGCCGCCGACATCTGCCATACGAGCGATCACCCTCCATTGGAGGACAAGGGCGGCGGCCACTACGTGGCCTGCTATCTCGTGGACAAGGGAGCGACCGCCTGAGCAGCGAGCCCGGCGCGTCAGCACCGGAGGAGCTGCCGGACGCAGGCCTCTGGACGATCCCCAACTTCATCTCGCTGCTGCGGTTGGCGGGGATCCCGGTGTTCCTGTGGCTGTTGCTGGGGCGCGACGATCCGCGCAGCGCCGCCATCCTGCTGTTCACGATCGGCTGGACCGACTTCCTCGACGGGGCGCTGGCCCGCAAGCTCGGCCAGACGTCGGAGATCGGCAAGTTCCTCGACCCGCTGGCGGACCGGCTGGCCATCTTCGCCGCCGTCGCCGGTGGCCTGGCGGCCGGGGTGCTGCCCGCCTGGCTCGGGTGGCCGCTCCTGATCCGGGAGGTCGTGGTCGGCGCCGGCGCCCTCTACCTGCTCACCAGGCTGAAGACCAACGTCCAGGTGCGGCAGATGGGCAAGGCGGCGACCTTCATCGTCTACGGGGCGGTGCCGTCGTTCTACCTGGCGGGTGCCGGCATCGAGCCGGACTTCTGGCGCCTCATCGGGTCGCTGACCGGGGCGGTGGGGTTGTTCCTCTATCTGTGGGTGACGTGGCAGTACATGGGTGACATCCGGGCGGCCATGGCGCGGGCCGGTGGAGAAGCGGCCGGGTAGGCTGGCGCCGCCCCCAGGCAGAAGGAGCACTCCCACCATGAACGTCCCCGACGATCGGCGCTATTCGAGCGAGCACGAGTGGGCCCTGGCCATCGACGGCGGCGTGCGCATGGGGATCACCGACTACGCCCAGGACGCCCTTGGGGACGTGGTGTACATCGAACTGCCCGACGTGGGCCGGACGGTCGAGAAGGGTGCCTCGATCGTCGAGGTGGAGTCGACGAAGTCGGTGGCGGACGTGTACGCGCCGATCAGCGGTGAGATCACGGCGGTCAACGAGGCGCTGGCCGATCGCCCGGAGCTGGTCAACCAGGATCCCTACGGCGAGGGATGGTTCGTCGAGATCGCCGGCGATCAGGCAGGC
>JBPEXB010000264.1:0-5363 GCA_052032125.1 Acidimicrobiia bacterium | reverse complement strand
CCGCGGGGGAGCACGTGGTGGCATCGTCGGCGGTCTAGCCTCGCCAGGTGTCGATCAACGCCGACTCACCCTTCATCACGGCGCGCACCACCGAGGTGGAGCTCGAGGACGGGCTGGTGATCGGGCTGCGGCCCATCGTGCCGGACGATCGCGAGCAGCTCGCGGCCGAGATCGCCAAGCTGTCTCCTGAGACGAGCTTCCTCCGCTTCTTCCGCACGGTCACCTCGTTGTCCGACCGGGAGCTCGACTACCTGACGTCCATCGACTACGTCGACCACTTCGCCTGGGTGGCCTTCGTGGGTGACCCGCCTCGCGGAATCGGTGTCGCCCGCTACGTGCGTATCGCCGACGAGCCCGAGATCGCCGAGGCGGCGGTCGTGGTGGTCGATGAGTACCAGAACCGGGGCATCGGACGGCTGCTGCTCGGGGTGCTCGCCGAGACGGCGCTCGTCAACGGGATCACCACGTTCCGCGGCTACGCCCTGCCGGAGAACCGTCCGGTCCTCGACTCGGCGGCTCGGCGAGGCGTCGATTCCACGCCGGTCGACGGGATGATGCAGCTCGACGTCCGGCTCCCGCCCCCCACCGGCCTGGAGGGCTCGGTCGTCTATCAGCTGCTCCGCCAGGCCGCCAGCGGCGAAGCCACCTTCGGCGCCTGAGCCAGCCTCCGGCAAGCCGGACGGCAGGCGACGGCGGGGGCCTGTGGCTCTCGCGCGCAGGGCTGGATAGGCTGCCAGCGATGCGACAAATCCTCGCCGCCGACGGCACGCTCGTCGGTGAAGCTCCGCTGCCCATCACCGACGTTCGCCGTCTCTACCGCTCGATGGTGGCCGCCCGGCTCTTCGACCGGAAATGCGTCGCTCTCCAGAAGCAGGGTCGCCTGGCGACGTACGCCCCGTTCGAGGGCCAGGAAGCCGCCCAGGTCGGCTCGGCGGCGGCGCTGGAGCCCGACGACTGGATGGTCGGCACCTACCGGGATGCCGCGGCCATGTGGATGCAGGGCTATCCGTGGGCGTCGCTGATCGCCTGGCGGTCGGGCGACGAGCGAGGCGGGCATCCGCCGGAGGACGTTCCCGTGCTGCCGGCCTCGATCACCGTGGGTGCTCACATGCTGCACGCGGTGGGCCTGGCGTGGGCAGCCCGGCTGCGCGACGAGTCGCGGATCTCGATCACGTACTTCGGCGACGGGGCGACCTCGGAGGGCGACTTCCACGAGGCCATGAACTTCGCGGCCGTGTATCAGACCGGCACGATCTTCGTCTGTCAGAACAACGGCTACGCCATCTCGCTGCCGCGCCACCGCCAGACCCGCTCGGAGACGATCGCCCAGAAAGCCGATGCCTACGGCATGCCGGGCATCCTCGTCGACGGCAACGACGTGCTCGCCACCTACGAGGTCACGCGGGTGGCTGCCGAACGGGCCAGGTCCGGTGATGGGCCGACGTTGATCGAGGCGATGACCTATCGGGCAGGGCCGCACACCACCAACGACGATCCGCGCCGGTACCGCACCGCCGAGGAGGAGTCGTCGTGGGAGCCACGCGACCCGATCGAGCGCGTCCGGCTCATGCTCGAACAGCACGGCGCCTGGGACCCCGACTGGCAGCAGGAGATCGAGAAGGTCGCCACCGAGGAACTCGACGAGGCGGTGGCGGAGGCCGAGTTGGTGGAGCGGCAGTCGCACGCCGCGATGTTCGAATCGATGTTCGCCGAGCCCACCGAGCCGCTCCGGCGCCAGCGCCGGATGCTCGATCGGCTGCGGGACGACGACTGATGGCGGTGATGACGCTCGCCGAGGCGCTCAACGCCGGGCTCGACGAGGCCCTCTCGGATGACGATGCGGTGATGCTGCTCGGCGAGGATGTCGGCGCCAACGGGGGTGTGTTCCGCATCAGCGACGGTCTCCAGGAGCGGCACGGAGAGCGGCGGGTGGTCGACACGCCGGTGGCCGAGAGCGGCATCGTCGGGACGGCGATCGGGCTCGCCATCGGCGGCATGCGACCGATCGTGGAGATCCAGTTCATGGGGTTCAGCTACCCGGCGCTCGACCAGATCGCCAGCCACGTGTCGAGGATGCGCAACCGCTCACGTCACCGCTTCACGGTTCCGATGGTCATCCGTATGCCATTTGGAGGCGGCATTGGCGCCGCAGAGCACCACAGCGAGTCCGACGAGGCGATGTACACGAACACTCCGGGGCTCAAGGTGGTCGTGCCCTCGAGCCCCTACGACGCCAAGGGTCTGCTGCGGTCGGCGGTGCACGACCCTGACCCGGTGATCCTTCTCGAGCCGATCCGCCTGTACCGGGCGGTCAAGGAGGACGTGCCCGAGGACCCTTACGAGGTCGAGATCGGCACCGCCCGCGTCGAGCGAGAGGGCACTGACGTCACCCTCATCACGTATGGGGCGATGACCAAGGAGTGCCGGGCGGCCGCCGCCGCGCTGGCCGACGAGGGCATCGACGTCGAGCTCATCGACGTGCGGACGCTGGTGCCACTGGACATCGACACGCTCGCCACCTCTGTTCACAAGACGGGGCGGGCGGTGATCGTCAACGAGGCCTCCCGCACGGGCGGGTTCGCGGCCGAGATCAGCGCCCAGCTGCACGAGGAGTGCCTGTTCTCGCTGTCGGCCCCGATCCGGCGTGTGACGGGATGGGACACGGTCTTTCCGCTCAAGCAGACCGAGGAGTACTACCTGCCGAGCGTGCGGCGCATCGTCGACGCCGTCCGAGAGACCATGG
Source organism: Acidimicrobiia bacterium (assembly GCA_052032125.1). Classification (GTDB taxonomy): domain Bacteria; phylum Actinomycetota; class Acidimicrobiia; order Spongiisociales; family Spongiisociaceae; genus JBPEXB01. Next base: position 2,620 of record JBPEXB010000264.1, on the reverse strand, counting down.
AGGACTAGGTGTTCGAGTTCAAGCTGCCCGACATCGGCGAGGGCCTGACCGAGGCGGACATCGTGCGCTGGCTCATCCCGGTCGGGGGAGAGGTCGCCGTCGACCAGATCCTGGTCGAGGTGGAGACCGCCAAGGCCGTCGTCGAGATGCCCTCGCCGGTCGCCGGCGTCGTGCTCCACCACGGGGCGGCTGAAGGCGAGACGCTCGAGGTCGGGGCGATCCTGGCGGTCATCGGCGCACCCGGGGAGACCTGGGGAGGCGACGAGCCGGTACAGGAGCCATCGGATGCGCCGTTGGTCGGGACGCTCTCGAGCGATGCGGAGGAACTCGCTCCGCGGGCATCGAGCACGCAGACGACGGCGAGCCGTGTCCAGGCGCTGCCGCTGGTGCGCAAGCTGGCCAAGGCCCACGACGTCGACCTCGCCACGGTCGTCGGCACCGGACCGATGGGCCGGATCACTCGTGAGGACGTGCTGGCCGCCGCCAACGGTGGACATCGTCGGCCGCACGAGGAAGCTCCCGACACCGAGCGGGTCAAGATGTCGATGCTGCGGCGGACGATCGCCGAGCACATGGAGGCGTCGTGGCGCGAGATCCCCCACGTCACGACGTTCGACCAGGCCAACGCCGGGCGGTTGCTGGCCGCTCGCAAGGCGCTGGCCCGGCGCCACGAACGAGCGGTCCCGCTGGAGGCGCTGATCATCAAGGCGGTCATCCCGGCGCTCCGTGCGTTCCGGGAGTTCAACGCCACGCTGGACGGCCAGGAGCTGATCCTGCACGGCTCGCACGACATCGGCGTGGCGGTCGACACGGACGACGGACTGCTGGTCCCTGTCGTCCGAGCGGCGGCCAGCCGCGGCCTCATGGACATCGCCCGGGCGGTCGAGGACGTTGGCGAGCGCGGCAAGGCCCGGCGCCTGGAGCCACACGAGATGCAGGGCGCCACCTTCACGGTGTCCAACATCGGGGCGGTGGGCGGCACCTACGGCACACCGATCATCCCGCTCGGCACCACCGCCATCCTCTCGGTGGGACGAGCTGCTGACGCGGCGGTCGTCGAGGGAGGCGCCGTGACGGTCGCTCCGGTGATGCCGCTCTCGCTGTCGTTCGATCACCGGGTGATCGACGGCGGCATGGGCAGGCGGTTCATGGCGATGGTCATCGAGAACCTCGAAGAACCGGCGCTGTTCCTCGCTGACTGACGTTTGCGCCGCCCCGGCGGCGGGTAGGGCTCCTCGTACCAAGAGAAAGGAGCCCGACCGTGGGCGCACTCAGTGTCATCTTCATCGCAGCCGGCGCCGTCATGACGTTCGCCGTGGCCGATCGGGTCGACGGTGTCGACCTCTCCGTCGTGGGCATCATCCTCATGGCCGTCGGTGTCGTGGGGCTCTTCGCCTCCCTCATGCGAGGCAGCGGCAGGACCCACGTCCGCACCGAGCGGACGGTCAGCGACGATGGCCGGACGGTCGTGGAGGATCGCGAGACCTCACACATCTGACAGATCACTCACCGCATCGAGACGAGGGAGCTGCGCCACCCGGCTCCCTCGTTTCGCGTGTTTGCTCGTTCGTCCTGCCGGGTAGGGGGTGGGGAGACGACGAAAGGCTTCACAGATGGGTGCACTCGGCACGTGGTTGATCGCAGGAGGCGCCATCATGCGCGCCACGATCGACGAGCGCTTCGCCGGGATTCACCTGCCGACGCTCGGGGTGATCCTGGTGGCGATGGGCGCCCTGGTGCTCCTGGCGGAGCTCGTTCGGGTGCGCGCCCGGACCGGCGCCCTCACCCGCTGAGCGCCCACCCTCCTCACCGTTTTCTCGACACAGAAGAGAGCCGGACTCCCGCCGGCTCTCTTCTGTCGTGTGGACGTCAGCGGTAGTCGGGGTTGTCGAAGTCGAATCGGCAGCCCGCCTCCCACAACGACCGCTGGTTGCCGTGCGCCGGGATGCCGCCGCGGTCCTTGATCATGCGCGCCAGGTGCATGAGGTTCCAGGTCATGAACGTCGTGTTGCGGTTGGTGAAGTCGTTCTCCGGCCCGCCCGAGTCGGGATCGAGGTAGGAGGGGCCAGGGCCCGCCTCTCCCAGCCAGGCGGCGTCCGCCTGCGGCGGGATGACATACCCGAGATGCTGGAGCGAGTAGAGGATGTTCATGGCGCAGTGCTTGGCGCCGTCCTCGTTGCCCGTGACGAGACAGCCGCCGACCTTGCCGTAGTAGGCGTACTGACCCTCGTCGTTGAGCTCGGCTGAATTGCCGTACAGGCGCTCGATCACACCGGTGCACACGGATGATTTCTCGCCCAGCCAGATGGGCGTCCCGAGCACCAGGATGTCGGCGGCCTGCACCCGCTCGTAGATGTCCGGCCATTCGTCGGCCGGCCAGCCGTGCTCGGTCATGTCCGGGTAGACGCCGGGAGGGATCACGTGGTCGACGGCCCGCAGGGTGTCGACGGTCACGTTGTTCGTCTCCATGATCCCGATGGCGATGTCCATCAGGCCTCTCGTGTGGGACATCTGCGGAGAGCGCTTCAGGGTGCAGTTGATGAACAGCGCCGTGAGGTCGGAGAAGTCCCAGTCGTGGTCGTCGGCCATGCCATCGCTCCTGGTTCGAGAGTGGAGAGAC
>JBPEXB010000263.1:0-1549 GCA_052032125.1 Acidimicrobiia bacterium | reverse complement strand
TCTCATACATCGCCGTGATCTCGCTGCTGGGCTCCACCCCGAGGTGCTCCGCGAGTGCCTCGGCGTGCCGCTGGTAGGCGCGGGCGGCTGCCGCCCGGTCCGCGAGCTCCAGATAGATGCTCATCTGGATGCGAGTGGCCGTCTCGTCGGTGGGGTCGAGAGCAATCGCTTGCTCGGCCTGGCGGACCGCTTCCTCGCGGTCCCCTCTGGCGGAGGCCGCTTCCGCGAGACCGGTGAGGGCGGAGTGCGCTTGGGCCCGCAGCCGGGCCCGCTCCTCCAGTACCCAGTCGTCGTAACACGCCGGGAGCAGGTCGCCTCGGTAGAACCGGGTTGCCGATTCGAGATCCCCCGTCGCCAGCGCCTCGCCGAACCGCACGACATCGACCTCGGCCGGAGCACCGGGGATCCAGCGCACGATCTCGTGGTCGATCTCGACGTACTCGTTGACGCCCGGAAGGGCGTTGCGGAACTCGTGCAGCAGCTTCCTGAGGTTGGTCCTCGCCTGGGCTTCGGTCGAGTCCGGCCACAACTCGAAGGCCAGGCGGCCTCGGTGCTGGAGGTCGGGTCGCACCACGAGCAGGCCGAGCAGCCGCTGCAGGCGAGGAGCGTCGAAGGCGCGCAGGCGCTGGCCCTGGTGGATGATCTCGACCGTCCCGAGCAGTCGGACCCGTAGTTGCGGCGTCGCTCGCCCCTCACCGACGCCGATCGCGCTCGCCATGGCGTATCTCCGGGGGAGATCGGTCCGGACAGTCTGGTGATCGCGCCGCCGCGGTGTCGAGCGGCGTGGTCTGTGCCGGTCCCGTCAGCCCTCGAGCTCAGCGTGGAGGCGGAGGCGCTCGATCCGGCGGTGCTCGTAGTAGAGCACGACGAACATGACCGCCACGACGATCGCCAGCAGCGCAACTCCGACCAGCGAACCGCCCAGGAACAGGACAGCCGTGATCACGATCGCCCCGATGAGCCGTTCGACGGCCTGGGCGCGAAACGCCCGCCACACGGCCAGGTAGACGCCGATCAAGAACAACGCAAGGCCCCCGGCCAGCATCACCCGGAACTCGAGCGGGAGGGCATCTTCGGGATGGAGGGTGATCTCCTCGAGGGCCGCTGCCGAGAGGATGATGCCGGCCACCAGCGGCGCATGGGCCCAGGTGTAGGCGTCGCGCACGAAGCGACCCAGCTCGGTGCCGGCCAACTGCTCGGCGGCGTATTCGAGTCCCGGGCTAGGCCTGTCGAAATAGGCCCACCAGAGAAGCGCGGCGAACAACCCCGAGGCGAGCAGGGCCACCAGGGTGGCGGCCGACAGCCCCTCTCCGAGCTGCAAGGACCTCACCACCGGGATGCCGATGGCGACGATCACCTCGCCCAACGCGACGATCACGATGAGCCCGTGCCGCTCGGCGAAGTGGCCTGACCGCACCGGCCACTCCCCCTCGCCGGCGGCGATCATGGCCCACAGCACGATGGCGGCAGTCCCGAGCCACAGCAGCAGCCGGGTCGTGCCGTCGAAGAACGATCCGGCGACCAGGACGGCGATGGCGACGAGGTTGGG
>JBPEXB010000262.1:0-1666 GCA_052032125.1 Acidimicrobiia bacterium | reverse complement strand
GCTGGGGGCAGGACAAGGAGGAGATCCATGAACGACTCGACGTTCACCCGTGACCTGGTCAGCGGCAAGACGCTGGCTCGCCTCGGACTGGGGCTGGTGTTGCTCGGCATCGTGTTCCTGTACCGCTGGGGCATCGAACAAGGCGTCATCACTCCCCTCGCCCGGGTGGCGGTGGGCGTGCTGCTGAGCGGCGGGCTGCTGGCCTTCGGCTGGATGACCCGTGGCCGCCGGCCGCTCTACTCGGCGCTGTTGCAGGGTGGCGGCGTCGCCGGGCTGTTCGTGAGCGCCTTCGCCGCCCACGCCGTGTACGACCTCACGTCGCAGACGGCGGTGTTCGTGCAGCTCGTGTTCGTCTCGACCCTGGCGGTCGGGCTGGCGGTGACCCAGCGCATCGAGACGCTCGCCATCGTCGGCGTCATCGGCGCGCTGGCCGCGCCGCAGATGGTCGGCGGCACGATCGACATGTTCCCGGGCGACGCCGGCTACGTGGCCGTGGTCCTGCTCGGCGTCGGCGTGGTGCTCTACCACTTCGACTGGCGCTGGCTCTACGGCACGGCGGCCGTCGCCTCCGGCCTCACCCTGGCCGTCGAGTTGACCGGCCTGCTGGGCGGGTGGTCGTTCACGGGGCCCGAGGCATTGGTCGCCTACACGGCCGCCTTCCTGGCCCTGTGGGGTGCGCCGGTCGCCCGGTTGGCCGCTTCCCGCCCCCAGCACGCCACGACGGCCATGGTGGCCACCGTGACGATCCCGATCGCGGCGTTCTTCGGCGCCTGGCTGGCCTGGCCGTCCGCCTCTCAGATCGCCTTCGGCGCCGGCGCTGCCGTGCTGGCCATCTCCATGGCTGCCGTCTACGCAACCCTGCGGGAGGTCGAGGCGTTCGTCGCCACGCTGCACCTGCTGCCGGCCTCGGTGCTGGCTGTCACGTCGGTGGCACTCATGCTGGACGGGCCTTCGCTCACGCTGGCGATCGCCGCCCAGGGCGTCGGCTTCGTCTTCGTCGGCCGTCACATCGGTGTGAAACCGCTCGCCGGCCTCGGCGGGATCCTGTACGCGCTCTCCGCCGTCGCCACCGTCGGCCTGCTCGTCACCGATCCCACGACCGGCATCCCCGCCGTGAACGGCGTGGCCCTGGCCCGCCTCGGCGTGATCGCCCTCGCGGCGGTGCTCGCCGTGCCGTTCCTGCACGAGGAGTCGACGGATCAGCGGTCCATCGGCCAGGTGCTGCTGGCCTACGCCCACCTCGCCTTCCTGGGCTGGGGCATGGCCGAGCTGAGCCGGACAGCCATCGGCCAACCGGCGGTCAGCGCGCTGTGGGGCGCCTATGCGCTGGCGATCGTGACGGCCGGCTGGAGCCGCAGCCGCATGCTCCGCAACGTCGGCCTTGGCACCTTGCTGGTCACCGTCGCGAAGGTGTTCCTGATCGACATGGACAACGCCTCCGGCGGCGCCAAGATCCTGCTGCTCATGGGATTCGGCATGACGTTGCTGGCGCTGGGGTACCTGATGCCCTCCACCGACGACACGGAAGCCCGCGGCAGGGATGCGGACGGCGGCGACGACGACTCCGACCACGACCCGAACGGCTCTGCGGACCGTCCCGTCGTCGAGGTCGGATGAAGGGAGGCGGACCCGGGCGTCATCCACTCTCCCCGTCGGCTCCTTACTA
>JBPEXB010000261.1:0-5829 GCA_052032125.1 Acidimicrobiia bacterium | reverse complement strand
TGGCGGCGGGCCCGGTGGATCAGCACCCGGGCGGCGCCGGGGCTGGTCCCCAACGACTCGCCCACCTCGGTCGCGGACAGCCCGATGTGGTCGCTCAGCAGCAAGGCGCTGCGTTGGCGCTCAGGGAGCTGCGCCAGCACCCGCTCGATGACGTCGCGCTCCTCGAGAGCCGGGTCGGCTGTCGGGGCGTCGAGGGCCTCGGTGGGGTCCTGGATCCGCCGTCGCGTGTGGTCGATGAACGTCGAACGGGCGATGGCGAAGAGCCACGCCCGGGGACTCCCGCCCCGGTAGCCGCCCAACGATCTCGTCGCCTTGATGAAGGTGTCCTGCATCAGGTCCTCCGCCAGCGACCGGTCGCGGGTGAGCGAGACGAGGAATCCGAGCACCGCGCCGGCGTGGTCTCGATAGAACGATTCGATGTTGGCGGTGCGAGCCACATTGCTCCGTTGCCTCCAGATGGTTGTCTGGAGGGAAGACGAGTCGCGAGGCTCGAACGTTACGCGCGGTTGTTCACGCCATCGGACGGTCCGGTTCGCGCACGGTGCGGATGATCTCCTCGAGCGCCGCCACACGCGGACCAGGCCGGGCGAGCTCCTTGGCCATCTCGAGATGCGCCAGAGCCGGCTCCTGTGCACCGACGGCCAGCAGCGCCAGGCCCATGGCGTACCGGCCGTTGGCGTGGCCCGGCTCGCGCTCCAGCAGCCGCCCGAAGTAGTCGGTCGCCTCGGCGCGGTGCTCGGAGAACAGCACCCGGGAGGCATCGAGATGTGGGTAGTCGAGCGCCAGTCGCAGGGCGTCTTCGATCAGCCCTCGCGAGCGATACCCGTCGATGGCCAGTTCCATCGGGGCGCTGGGCCGGTCCTCGAGGCTGAGATACCAGGCGAGCAGGTCGTGGCCGCTCATGCCCTCCGGGTCCTTCGACAGCACGGAGCGGAGCACCCCGGCGCCGGGCCGCATGCCCTCGGCTCGCATCTCCTCGACCCAGCTCTGGGCGGTGAGCAGGTCGGGTGACAGATCGACCAGCACCTTGTAGGCCGACTCGTCCGGCTCGACCGTGGCGCGCATCTCGTCGAGGAGCCGTTCGGCGTTCTCGTACGACTCGGTCTTCCGGAGCACTGCCGACATCGTCTCGGCCGTCTCAGCCACGCCGGCCGCCGTCATCTCCTCCACCCAGGCGACCGCACCCTGATAATCGGGAGCAGCGGTGATGAGCGGCAAGTAGAGATCGGCGGTGAGCCGGATGCCGAGCTCGCGCGCCTGGCGGACCAGCCGTCGCGCCTCGTCGGCGGACGGGACGCGCATGAGCAGGGTCCGGAACGTCTCGGCGGTGGGCGGGACGTCGGCCTCGAGCATCCGATCGAGCAACCCGAGCGCCGTCTGGTGGTCGGGCGCCCGACCGATCAGCGTCCGGTAGGCCTCGGTGTTGGCCGAGACGCCGTGCTCGCCGATGGCGTCGAGCCAACCCACCGCCGTCTCGAAGTCGGGAGCCGCCACCACCAGCGACCGGAACACCTCGCTGTTGGGCGGCACCCGGCGATCCTCCATGTAGCCGAGCCAGGAGATGGCGGTCTCGTAGTCGGGGGCGTGGGTGATCAACGGCGTGAAGGTCTCGCTGTTCGGGGTGACGCCGGCGTCCTCCATCGATCGCAGCAGCGCCACGCCGACGTCGTAGCTGGGCACCCTCGCCATCAGCGTGTTGAAGGTGTTGACGTCGGGCCGGATCGAGCGCTCCCGCATCTCCTCGAGCCACCCGGCCGCTTCGCCGTAGCGACGAGCCCGGGCGATGAGGGTGTTGATGGTCGACACGTCGGGGGCCACCCCGGCCGCCTCCATCCGGTCGAGCCAGGTCTCGGCTTCGCCGTAGGTCGGCGCCAGCGTGATCAGCGCGTTGAAGACGCCGGCGTTGGGGGTGACGCCCCACTCGGCCATGAGGTCGAGCACCGAGCAGGCCCGTTGGTATCCGGGGGCCTTGGCGATGAGCCGTCGGAACGTCCCGATGGTGGGATCGACGCCGCGCTGGTGGAGCTCGTCGAGCAACCCGACCGCCGCCCGGAACGACGGTGCCCGGAAGATCAGCGCAGCAGCCGTCTCGTCGTCTGGCTTGATGCCGGCGGTGTCGAGCTGCTGCAGGAGGTCGAGCGCCTGCTCCCAGCCGCCGGCCCGGGCCATCAGCTCGTTGTAGGTCAGGATGTCGGGCTCGACTCCGGCCTCGGTGAGCGTCTCGGCCCAGCGGCGCGCCTCGCCGTGGGTGGGCGATCGCTCGATCAGGGAGTTGAGGGTCTCGACATCGGGCCGGGCGCCCGCCTCCTGCATGCGGTCCCACAACTCGGTGACCAGTTCGTAGGTCGGGGCGGTTTGGATCAGCCGGTTCCAGCGGGCGATGGACTCGCCGTCGCCGGGTGCCTCGGCTTCGATCCGCGCCGCCGCGCCGCGGGAGGCCTGAGCCGCTTCGTCCGTGCGCCCCAGCCGGGCCAGGACGTAGACGTAGGCGGCGGGGATGTCCCAGTCCCCTGCCGTGTCGGCCCGGAGGTCGCCGAGGGACCACAGCGGGATCTCCTCCTCACGACGCTTGGGCTGGCTGGGCCGTACGCCGGGATCGATCTGGGCGGTCTCGAAATCGCGCATGATGACCGAGTTGACCGCCGCGTCGACCAGCACCTCGTTCGGGTAGCAGAAGGCGGCGCTGCGAGTGGCCCGCCGCACACTGTCGCCGACCCAATCCCGCAGGCCGTGCCACATCTCGACCCGGATGTCGCGGCCGGCACAGATGGCCATCCGCAGCTCCGGGATCCGGGACAGCGAGAGACCCGTGCGCTCCCTGATGTCCTCGTGGAACTCGACCCGCATGATGGTGGCCAGTGCCGCCATCCGCTCGGCATCGTGCAGCACCGGCGACATGAGCAGCCATCCGTCACCCGTGAACTTGGCGTTGAGGTCCTCGAACGCGAGCGCGTCGAGATGTGGCTCGATCTGGGCGACCAGGGCGCGATTGAACCGGTCCATCTCGCGTTGGGTCATGCCGATGGACCCGATGGTCGATCCGATGAGGTCGATACAGAGCGTGTACACGAGGTGTGTATCGCCCCGACCAGGCACCATGGCTGGTCCGCCACCTCCACTCGCTGCCGGCGAAACGTAGCAAACGGTGGAGCCCTTCAGGGCCGCCGCTACTCGGTCCGGCGGACGAACCGCCCGAGATCGGGCACGTGGTCCACGAGGGCGGCCAGCGGCACCCCGCGCTCGAGGCGACATCCGCCCTCGAGATGGAGCGCGACGTGTGGCGCGAAGTCGCGCAGCAGCCCGTCCACGAGCACCTGGGCGCCGGCACCGAGCCCGCACCGATTGGCGTCCGTCACGCGTCCGATCCACCCGGAGATGTCGTCCAACGCTCGCTCGGCGTTCTCACCGCCGAGTCCGGCCAGGCCGGCGCGGAGCCCCTCGGTGCCGAGCGCGCACGGCGGGCACTGGCCGCACGAGCTGCGAGCCAGGAACCCGGACAGCACCTCGGCCGATCGCACCGGGCACGCCGAGTCGTCGCCGACGATGAACCCGCCCGAGCCGAGCCCTGATCCGAATCGCCGGAGCGAGCCGAAGTCCATCGGCACGTCGAAGGCGGCAGCCGGGATCGGGGCGTTCGATGCTCCCGGGAACGCCATCGCCAGTGATCGACCGGGGAGCGCACCCTCGCCGGCGCCGTGCAGCAGCACCGCCAGCGGCGTTCCCATGGGCAGTTCGATCACCGTCTCGGTGACGACGTCGCCGGACACCGTGAAGACCATCGTGCCCGGCGTGTCCTCCGTGCCGATCCCCCGAAACCAGTCGGGGCCGTTGCGGACGATGTGAGGCACGTGGCTCAGCGTCTCCACGTTGTTCACGACTGTGGGGTTGCTCCGATCGTCCCAGCCGACCGAGCCCGCCCCGACCCCGGACGGCGCTCCGCCGTGCAGGCCATGGAGGTAGGGGGGAAGGACGCGCGGGAGAGGGTCTCGACCCTCGATCACCTCCAGAAGCGCCTTCTCCTCCCCGAGGAGGTAGTCGTCGGGGCCGGTCACGAGGTCGATCGGCACGTCGCCCGCCAAGCCCCGGTCGGCCATCGCCGCGGCCGCCTCCTCGAGTCGCTGGATCTCCCGCTGGTAGGTGCTCTTGATCCCGATGAAGGCCCGGGCAGCGCCGATGGCGAAGGCACCGATGGCGATCCCCTCGAGGAGCTGGAAGGGGTTGGTGCGCATCAGGGCGCGATCTTTGAAGGTCCCCGGCTCACCCTCCGCCGCGTTGCACACGAGGAAGGAGGATTGGCCCTCGGGACGCTCGGCCACCCCGCGCCACTTGACCCCGGTCGGGAATCCTGCGCCGCCCCGGCCTCGCAGCTTGGCGGCCGAAACCTGGTCGATCACGGCCCGCGACCCGAGCTCGCGGGCCTGGCGAAGCGCCTCTCCCCCGCCGCCGGCCAGCCAGCCGTCGATGTCGAGCGGCTCCTCGGCCAGCAGGTAGCGAACATCGCTCACGACGCCGACCTCACGCCAGGTCGTCGAGATACAGCGGCAGCATCTCCAGCCACGTCGACCAGTCGTGCGGATGCTGCTCGGACCAGATGTCGACGCGGTTGGGCACCCCCTTGGCGCCCAGGACCTCGGCCATCCGCCAGGTCTCGCCGGGATCCTCCCAATCCCCTCCTCCGCAGGCCAGGACGGCGAAGCGGCTGCGCAGCAGCTCGAGGTGGGGACCCTCGAGGCCGGGGAGGAAGTCCCGCGGAGACGAGAAGTAGAAGTCGTCGGACCAGTGGCCGTGCCGCCAGTTCGTGAGGTCGTACGTCCCACTCATGCACACGCCGGCGCGGAACACGTCGGGGTGGCGGCACAGGACTTCCAGCGCCCAGAAGGCCCCGATCGAGGCGCCGGCGCTGATCAGCTCGATCGTGTCCGATCCGCAGTCCGCTCGCACGGCCGGCACGACCTCCTGGCGGACACACTCGTCGAAGCGGCCCTGCAGCCACATCGAGTGCCGGGGGTCGTCGCGGTCGAGCCAGGACCGGCCGGCCACACTGTCCACGGAGTACACCTTGACCCGCCCGGCGGCCATCAGCGGCCCGAGGGCGCCGACGAGCCCGCGGCGCTCGATCTCCCAGGCGTCACCGCCGGCCGTCGGGAAGATGAGGACCGGAGTTCCGACCTCGCCCCACCGCACCAGGTTGATGGTGCGTTCGAGACGCTCGGAGTGCCAGGCCTCGTGGACGCTCACGCCGGCGCGGCCAGCCGATCCCGTTCGGTCGAGCACCAGAACTGCAGGAGGCCCCAGAAGTGCTCGGTGAACCGCTCCACCTCGTGCTCGGGGAAGAGCGCCGCGACCTTGCGGCGCACGGCCCCCTTGGCGCGGTCCTCACCGAAGTAGGCGAGTGCCGCCTCGTCGAGGTCGGCGAGGTGTGCGTCACAGAACGACTCGAACTCGGCGGCGTCGAAGCGACGGCGAGCCAGGTCGGCCATCTCCGCCAGACGCGAGCGGTCGGTGCCTGGCCCATCGGCGATCTCGAAGAACGGCTGCCAGTCGACGCCCACCTGCATCGGGCGGCGAGTGGCGGCGCAGAACAAGGACCAGCGGATCAACGCCTTCACCAGCCACGGGATGTGGAAGTGCAGCGAGGTGACCTGGGAGTCCGGGTTGGCGTTGGCGAAGTCGATCGGATGCAGCACGCCCTCGCGGCGCATCGCCTCGCAGGAGTTGAAGTCCCACCCGAAGAAGCTGTTGATCACGACCGCCACATCCTGCATCTGCTGCCACTCGTCGGCGTCGAGGAAGTGGAAGTCGACCTTGTAGCGGTCGTGGAGGGGCGCC
>JBPEXB010000260.1:0-12181 GCA_052032125.1 Acidimicrobiia bacterium | reverse complement strand
GGCGCCGAACCCGCCGCCGCCGTGGCCGGCGTCGTCGACGACCTCGAGGCGGGCGGTCGCCCAAGCCCGGTCCAGCCGGATCGCGGTGTCCAGGGGTGAACTGACGTCGTAGCGGCCGTGGAGCAGCACGCCCGGGATCCCGTCGAGTGTCGCTGCGTCTCGCAGCAGCTGGTCCTCCTCCAGGAACGCGTGGTTGCTCCAGTAATGGGTGACCAGCCGGGCGAACCGGAGCCGGAAGTCGGCGTCTTCATATCGGAGATTCGACTGGTGTCCGGGCGCCAGCGAGACGTGAGCGTCCTCCCAGGCACACCACGCCTGTGCGGCGAGCAAGCGCTGGTCCGGGTCCGGATCGAACAGCCAGCGGGCGTAAGCGTCCACGGGCCGCAGCCCGCCCAGGTGCTCGGGGATGGCCTCGACGAAGCGCTCCCACTCGAGTGGGAAGATCCTCCCGACTCCCTCCGTGATCCACTCCACTTCGCGACGTGACGTGGTCGTGATCAGACCCAGGATGGCCGAGTCGACCCGGTCCGGATGCGCCTGCGCGTAGGCGAGCCCGAGCGTCGTACCCCACGACAGGCCGAGGATCGTCCAGCGAGCGATGCCGAGATGCTCACGCAGCCGCTCCGCATCGGCGACGAGGTGGTGGGTGGTGTTGGCCGACAGATCGGCGTCCGACTCCTCGGCGAGTGGGCGGCTGCCCCCGCACCCGCGCTGGTCGAAGAGCACGACCCGATCACGCGCCAGGTCGAACATCTTCGGGATGCCACGATTGAAGCCTCCACCCGGGCCGCCGTGGAAGTACACCGCCGGTCGACCTGTTGGCTGGCCGTGGCTCTCCCAGCGCACGAGGTGCCCGTCGCCGACGTCGAGCATGCCCTGGGCGTGCGGTTCGCTCACCGGTCGATGGGGAACAGGATGAGGGTCGACCGCTCGCCGTTCTCCACGTCGGACCGGGTCCAGCGCATCGGGTGAGGGTCGTTGACGACCCATCGCTCGATCATGTCGTCGTAGTGCTCGTGGTTCGGATGACCCGATTGTCCGGTCGTGTGGATCGCTGTCGACGCTGAGAGGTTCGAGAGGTCGACCACCATCCGCATGCTGGGGAGCACGACGACGTCATACGTTCCCTCGGCCGCGTCCCAGGCGGTGGCGTTGAGGATCGCACCACCGCCCGCCACCCCGTGGTTGCCGCTGTTGAGGATCCACTCGATGGGCGGAATCCCGGATCGGCCGAGCGAGGCGTTGACGAACTTGGCCGTGTGCATCTCCGTCCAGTCCCATCGGTCCGGGTTGTCGCCGAGCTCCTCGACCGCCCGGCGGAGGGCCTCGACGAGGATGGCGTCGCGGTCCTCGACCACGTCGTCGGTGCCGATGTCGTCCCACCACGGCGAGGCGGGCTGCTCGAGCAGCCCCTCGACGACCTGGAACCACCGCCCGCCGCCGTTCGGCCATGTGTCCTCCGGCAGCTCGTCGTGGAAGGTGAGTTCGAGCAGGTGGCGCCAGAACGATCCGAACAACGCCGCCCCGGGCGTGTCGCCGACCATCTGGTAGGCGTTGGAGAGCGGGTCGTCGGCCCCGAACGACCAGGCACCGAAGACCTCCTTGGCCAGCTCCACCGCCTCGCTGTCGTCGTCGAGGTCGATGAGGTACGGCACGGCGATCTCGGCGGCAGCGTTGCGAGCGTCGGACTGCATCCTGCGCATGAAGGCGGCGTCCAGGGGGCCCTCCGCCCCGAGGATCATGGCTTCGATGCGTGAGGCCCGGTAGCCGTAGGCGACGTCGTCGTGCACGTGATAGGGGTAGGCCTCGTCGACGAGCGGCTGGTTGGCGGAGGCGACGTACCCGCGAGCCGGGTTGAACGTCGACGGCATGTCCTCGAACGGGATCCAACCCGTCCATTCCCATTCCCCGGTCCAACCGGGCACCGGCCAGCGGCCGTCGTGATTGGCGCGAACCGGGATGCGGCCGGTGGCCTGGTAGCCGATGTTGCCGTCGGTGTCGGCGTAGACGAGGTTCTGCCCGGCGATGTCCCACTTGGAGGCCGCCTCGCGGAACTCCGTCCAGTTCGACGCCTGGTTGATGCCGAGCAGCGCTTCCGAGAGGGTGGACTCCTGAAGCCCGGTCCACCGCATCGAGATCACGTAGCGCTCGGGAAGCTCGAGACCGCCGGGCTCCACGTCCTCCAGCGGACCGTAGACCTCGGAGATGACCGGGCCGTGCACGGTGGAGCGGACCACCACCTGCTCCGAACCGCCACCTGCCACGACGATCGTCTCGCTGCGGACGTCCATCTCGCGCCATCCGCCCTCGAACTCGTACTGGTTGGGGTTGTCCGGGTTGACCTTCTCGATGTACAGGTCCATCTCGTCGGGGTTGAGGTTGGTCACACCCCAGGCGATGTCGGCGTTGTGGCCGATGACCACGCCAGGTACCCCCGGGAACGAGAAGCCGACCACGTCGAACGGGCATTCGGGTGTGACAGTGGTGCAGTGCAGCCCGACCTCGTACCAGATGGACGGCATCGAGATCCCCAGGTGGGGGTCGTTCGCCAGCAGCGGCATGCCGGTCGACGTCAGCGAGCCGGCGACCGCCCAGTTGTTGGAGCCGACGGACGGGTCCCTCGTGCCGATCAGGTCGTCGAGGCGCTGGAGCGATGCGCGAAGCTCGGTGAGCTGGGGGAGGGCAGCCCCGGTCGAGGCGAGCGCCGGCCGCGCACCCTCGAGCAGCTCGGAGGGGACGATGACCGGCGCACCGATGGGATAGGGCGGGTACAGCTCCTCGACCCTGGCCACCGGCAGATCGGCGGCCAGGATCGATCGATCGATCTCGGCGCCGAGGTTGCCTGCGAGATCCCAGGCCATGACCTTGCCGAAGACGAGCGTGTCGGTCGGCGTCCAGCGGTCCGGGGTGTAGCTGCGGGCGATGAAGCGCAGGATGAAGTGCTCGAAGCTCAGCTCTCCGCCTCGCCGGTCGCCGGTGTAGGCGTTGACGCCGTCGGCGTAGTACTGGAGGTACTCCGCGACGGTCGGGTCGAGATTGCGCCGCTCCCGGTCGGCGATCTCGCCCCAGCCCAGCGTCCGGAGGAATCTGTCGGTCTCCACCTGCGACCCGCCGAACATCTCGGCGAGCTCGCCGTGGCCGACGTGGCGGAAGAAGTCCATCTGCCAGAAGCGGTCCTGCGCTTCGACGAGGCCCTGAGCGAACAGCAGGTCGTGGACCGTGTCGGCGTAGATGTGGGGAACCCCGTCCACGTCTCGAATGATCTCCACCTCGCCGTCGAGCCCGGCGAAGCGCATCTGCCCGTCGACCTGGGGAAACGAGCGCGGGATGTTGAACCACACGAGGGCGGCCACGAACACGATCAGCCCGAGCAGGGCCACCACCACCCAGCGGACGACCCGGCGGACGGCGGGCCAGAGGTTGCGAGCGCGCATGGCGGGAGCGTACCGGCGCACCTCGCCCGTCCGGGCGATCGGCGCATCCCAGGGCGAGGGGTCTCCCGTCTAGCATTTCCTCCCCGGCTCACCCACCACAGGAGCGACCCAGGATGCAGATCAAGGTCAACCTGAACGGCATCGAGCGCGGGTTCGAGGTCGGGCCCGGGCAGTCACTGTTGAGCTTGCTGCGATCCGAGGGACTCATCGGCGCTCGGTTCGGATCGGAGACGGGCGAGACCGGTGCCTCCGCCGTCCTGGTGAACGGCCGGCTGGTCTCGACCGACGTGATGCTGGCTGCCCAAGCCGACGGTGCCGAGATCGTCACCATCGAATCGCTGGGACAGGGTCGCGACCTGCACCCGATCCAGCAGGCGTTCGCCGCCACCGGCGCCATCCAATCGGGCTATTCGACGCCGGCGATGGTGCTCGGCACGCTGGCGCTGCTGGAGCGCAATCCGGATCCCTCGGAGGCCGAGATCCGCGACATGCTGAGCGGCATCCTCGACAGGGAGACCGCCTACGTGAAGCCCGTCGAGGCGGTTCGCCGAGCGGCGGCGCTGATGCGAGGCGAGACCCCGGGTCCCTTCCGGCCGGAGATCCTCAGCCCGATGACCGACGGCGTGAACCCGGCGCTCGTGGATCCTGACGATCCGCCGCCCGACGCCCCGGCAGCCGTCCCCCGACTGGTCCCCTCCAAGGACGTTCCGGAGACCGAGACGGTGGGAAAGCCTGAGGTGAAGGTCGATGCTCTCAAGCTGGTGAAGGGCAATCCCTCGTTCGTGGACGACATCGAGATGCGGGGCATGCTCTACGCCAAGGTGCTTCGCAGCCCCCACGCCCACGCGCGCATCCTCGACATCGACGACTCCCAAGCCCGGGCGCTGCCGGGAGTGCACGCGGTCCTGCATTACAAGAACACCCCGCAGATCCGGTATGCCTCCGGCGGCCAGTCGTGGCCCAATCCCAAGCCCTACGACCAGGTCAGCTTCGAGAACAAGGTGCGCCACGTCGGCGACCGGGTGGCGGCGGTGGCGGCCGAGACGCTGGAGCTGGCCGAGGAGGCATTGAGCCTGATCGAGGTCTCCTATGAGGTGCTGCCGGCGGTCTTCGACGAGCGGGAGGCGGTGACGGGCGACGCGCCGGTCATCCACGACGAGGCCGACTCGGAAGGCATCTACGACGCCTCCCGGAACATCGCCCGCCACATGGAGGTCGAGGTCGGCGACGTCGAGCAAGGCTTCGCGGACGCCGACCACGTCTTCGAGAACACGTTCCGGGTCCATCAGGTCCAGCAGTGCCCGATCGAGCCGCACGTGTGCATCGGATGGTTCGATGCGGACGAGCGGTTGGTGCTGCGCTCGTCGACCCAGGTGCCGTTCCACGCCCGGCGGATGGTGGCCCCGCTCCTGGAGATGACCGTCAAGGACATTCGGGTGATCAAGCCTCGCATCGGCGGCGGCTTCGGTGCCAAGCAGGAGATGCTGCTCGAAGACATCGTCGGTCTGCTGGTCAAGGCGACCCACCGGCCGATCCGGCTGGAACTCACGCGTGAGGAAGAGTTCGTATCGAGCCGCACTCGCCATCCCCAGACGATCACGTTCAAGACAGGTGTGATGGCCGACGGCACGCTGGTCGCCCAGGAGATGCGCCTGCTCGGGAACACGGGCCCGTATGGCACCCACGGCTACACGGTGCAGAACATCACCGGGCTGCGCGGCCTGACGTCCTACAACTGCCCGAACAAGCGCTTCGAGTGTGACGTCGCCTACACCAACATCCCGGTGCCGGGGGCGTATCGCGGCTACGGAGCGCCCCAGGCCGAGTTCGCCCTCGAGGCCCACATGGAGGACATCGCCCTCGCCCTGGGCCGCGACCTGCTCGACTTCAAGCGTCAGAACTGGGTGAAGGCCGGCGACGAGCTCAACATCGCCCCCTACATGGGCGAGCGCGACGTCGAGGTCGAGGTCGAAGAGCTGCCGGTGGTCCAGACCAGCGGCATCGAGGAGTGCGTCGCCCAGGGCCGCCGGGCGATCGGCTGGCATCGGCGAGACGACGAGTCGTGGCGGGCTCCCGCCGACCGGCCCCACATCCGCAGGGGCCTCGGATTCGCGTTCTGCATGCACGGCACCGGCATCCCGTTCCTCGACATGGGTGGCTGCAGCATCAAGCTGAACGACGACGGATCGTTCAACGTCGCCGTAGGGGCCACCGACCTCGGCACCGGCGCCGACACGGTGCTCGCCCAGATCGCCGCCGAAGTGTTGGGGGTGCCGCTCGAGGACGTGCTGATGTACTCGTCGGACACCGACCACACGCCGTTCGACGTGGGCGCCTACGCCTCGTCCACGACCTACATCTCCGGCATGTCGGTCAAGAAGGCCGCCGACGAGGTGAAGGAGCAGATCCAGGACCGGGCCGCCGAGATGCTGGGCGTGTCCGACCCGACCGAGATCGACCTGCGCAAGCGACGGGCGTGGGCGCTCGACGGGAGCTCCGTGAGCCTCGAGGAAGTGGCGCTCGACTCGCTGCACTGGCAGGACCAGCGTCAGATCATGGGCACCGGCTCCTTCATGGCCACCGAGTGCCCGCCGCCGTTCGCCGCCCAGTTCGCCGAGATCGAGGTCGACATCGAGACCGGCCAGGTCACGGTCGGCAAGCTCGTGATGGCGGTCGACTGCGGGGTGGCGATCAACCCGATCACGGCGTCCGGGCAGGTCGAGGGAGGGATGGCGCAGGCGCTCGGGTACGGGCACTGCGAGGAGATGGCCTACGACGAGGCCGGCCGGATGGTCAACGCCCGCTTCGGGCCCTACAAGATCTATCGCGCCGACGAGATGCCAGACACCGAGGTGTACCTCATCCAGACGATGGAGGAGAGCGGGCCGTTCGGCGCCAAGGCGATCGCCGAGATCCCCAAGGACGGGGTGGCGCCGGCCATCCGCAGCGCCATCCTCCACGCCACCGGCGTCGCCATCGACGACATCCCGTTCACGCCCGAGCGGGTCTGGGCGGCGTTGCAGACCGCGTGACGCTGGTCAGCGCCGACTGGGTCATCCCCTCGGCTCACGCCACGCCGCTCCGCGACGGTGCGGTGCGGGTCGTGGACGGGCGAGTGGCTGCGGTCGGCGCGGCGTCCGAGCTGCGCGAGCAATTCCCGGAGGACGACGAGGTGCGGGGCGGCGCCTCGATCCTGGCCCCCGGCTTCGTCGACGCCCACATGCATCTCTATGGCACGCTGGCCCACGGCATCCCGCTCGCCGAGGCGCCCACCGACTTCTGGAGCTTCCTCGACGACTTCTGGTGGAAGCTGGTCGAGAACCGCCTCGATCACGAGATGATCGTCACCGCGACGGAGTGGGTGTCGGCTGAGTTGCTGGCCAACGGAGTCACTGCCTTCCACGACGTGCTCGAGGCGCCGTTCGCGCTGCCAGGGGCGTTACTGGCGCAGAAGGAGGCCGTCGAGAAGCTGGGCATCCGGGCGATCCTCTCGTTCGAGGCCACCGAGCGAGTGTCCGCCGAGAACGGTGCTGCCGGATTGGCCGAGAACCGCACGCTGATCGAGGCCTGCCAGGACACCGAGCTGGTGTCCGGGATGATGTGCTACCACACGACCTTCACGTGCTCGGAGGGGATGATCCGGCAGGCCTTCGACATGGCAGCGGATCTCGGGGTGCTGTGCCACGCCCACGTCAACGAAGGCACCCACGAGCCGGAGTGGTGCCTGGAGCACAAGGGCATGCGCACCTTCGAGTACTACGACAGCATCGGCGTGGCCGGCGACCGGATGCTCGCCTCGCAGTGCGTGCAACTCTCCGAACGGGAACGGCAGATCGTCGCCGACCGCGATGTCCGGACCGCCCACATGCCCCTCTCGAACGGCGAGGTCGGCGGCGGCATCGCCCCGGTGCCGGAGAACCTGGCCGATGGGGTCCGGGTCGGCCTCGGGTCCGATGGCTACATCTACGACCCGTTCGAGATCATGCGGGGAGCGTTCCTGATCCACAAGGCTCGGTTGCGGGACCCCCGGGTGATGCCGGCCCACACCGTGTTCGACCTGGCGACGTCCGGCGCGGCATCCGTGCTGGGCCTGGACCGGGTTGGCCGCCTCGAGACGGGGTGGTGGGCCGACCTGGTGCTGGTCGCTGCCGACGTGCCCACGCCGATCGCCGAGCACAACGTGTTCGACCAACTGGTGCTGTGGCGGAACGGGCGAGACGTGACCGATGTGATGGTGGCCGGGGAGTGGCGAGTGCGGCGGGGCGAGGTCGTCGGCTTCGACCGCCCACGGGCCCGGGCTCGGATGGCCGAGCAGGCGGAGCGGTTGTGGGCAGCGATCTGATCAACGCCCGCATCCTGCGGGAACTGGCGGAAGCGGTGGACACCGAGGTCCCGGTCGTGCTGGCGACCGTCATCGACACCCGGCGGTCGGTGCCCCGTCATGCCGGTTCGAAGATGCTCGTCTACCGGGACGGCCGCACGTCGGGGTCGATCGGGGGCGGCGAGATGGAGGCGCGGGTCATCGCTGAGGCTGGGGCAGCCATGGGCGACGGGCGGCCCCGCCGGCTCTCCTACGAGCTGGTGGATCCGTCCGACGGGGACCCGGGCGTCTGTGGTGGAGAAGTCGAGTTGTATCTGGAGGCCTACATGCCGGCTCCAACGGTGTTCGTGGTGGGATGTGGCCACATCGGCCGGGCGGTGGTCGAGTTGGCCGACTGGCTCGGGTTTCGGGTGGTGGCGTTCGACGATCGGGAGGAGCTGGCGTCTCCTGCCGAGTTGCCCCAGGCCGAGGCGGTGTACTCGGGCGACCTGGCCGAGGCGCTCGAGGCGTCCCCGATCACGGCCGAGACCCACGTGGTGGTCGTCACCCGCAATCTGCAGGTCGACCTGGAGGTCGTGCCGGTGTTGCTCGGGACCCCGGCTCGGACCATCGGAGTGATGGGCAGCAAGCGCCGGTGGCTCCAGACCCGGGAGGCCCTGGAGCAGCAAGGGGTGGATGCGGGAGACCTGGACCGGTTGCTCGCCCCGATCGGCCTCGAGCTGAACGCCGAGACACCCGAGGAGATCGCTCTGTCGATCCTCAGCCAGATCATCGCCGAGCGGCGGGGCGGCACCGGGGCGGCCATGGCTGGTGGCTGAGCCACTGGTCGTCGGCCCGGGCGATTCCCTGGGCGAAGCCCTCGGCGTCGGTCGCGACCTCGTGTCCTTCGTGGGAGCGGGCGGCAAGACCACGCTGCTGCACCGGCTCGGGGCGGAGCGCCACCGAGCCGGCGATCGGGTGATCCTCACCACCACCACCAAGATGGGCACGGACCAGGAACGGGGCATGGCCGTGGCCGGCCCCGACCCGGCCGCCATCGCACAGGCGTTGGACCGGGACCGGATCTGTCTCGTCGTGGCGGAGGCGATCGGGACCAAGCTGGTGGGTGTCGCCCCAACGGTGGTCGATGGCTGGTGGGATCAGGGCCTCGCCGACCTGGTCGCGGTGGAAGCGGACGGGGCGAGGCGCAACCTGATCAAGGCGCCGGCCGAGCACGAGCCGGTGATCCCGGCGAGCTCCACGGTGGTCGTGTGGGTGATGAGCGCCCTCGCGTTCGGAGAACCGATCGCCGATGTCGCCCATCGACCCGACCTCTTCGCCGCCGCCCTCGGCGTGTCGGAGGACCATGCCATCACGCCCGAGCTGGTGGCGCGCCTGGTCACCTCGTCCGGCGGCGGCCGGAAGGGAGTGCCGGCCGGGGCTCGACTGCTGGTGGCCGTCACTCGGGTGGGCGCAGATCGGACCGCGGCGACCGCGCTCGCCGAGTTCATCCGTCCGATCCCGCTGGTGATGGTCGGGCCGGCTGAGGCGGCTACCGAGATGCGATGATCGAGACCTCGACGAGCCAATCGGGCTGGACGAGTTGGGGCACCGTGATGAGCGTGGACGCACAGCGGTGTCCGGCGAGCGCCGCATCGCGAGCTGCCATGACCGGGCCGAGCTCCTGGCCGACCACGACGTAGGTCGTCATCGACACGATGTCCGAGACCGTCATGCCGGCGTCGTCGAGGAGCGCGCCGAGCGTCCTCCACACCTCCGCCGCCTGCTCGCCGACGTCGCCGGCGATGGTTCCGTCCGGGCGGCTGCCGATGATCCCTGAGGTGTGGAGAAGGCGTGCCGGCGACTCGCTGAGCATGGCCAACTCGTAGGCGGCCGCCGGCGGTGCGACGCGGTCAGGCCGGATGGATAGGTTCATGGTGCCTCCTGTCATCTCAGAGCGAGTGCCGTTGGTGATCGCTTGCCGTGGAGATCGGCCAGCACGGCGGCGGCTGCGTTGCGACCCGACGCCCCCCAGATCCCGGCGCCCGGATAGGTGGCGGCCCCGGAGAGGTACAAGCCCTCGACGTCGGTGCGGTAGCGCGCCAGCGCCGGCGGGCGTCCCAGCACCGCGTCCACCGGGGAGCCGGGATAGGACGGGGTGTACCCCCGTCTCATGCCGAACTCGGCCTCGTAGCGAGGCGGTGTCATCACGCGCCACGCTTGAACACCCTCGAGAAACCCCGGTTGCACCAGCGTGGCGTACCGGTCGAGCCATCGCTGTGGCTCCGACGAGCGCTCCCACCCTTCAGCCAGGGCGTAGGGCGTCCACAACACCTCGAGCGACAGGACGTGGCCGCCGGCGGCAGGGGACAGGCCCGGGTCGATCACCGACGGCGTGTTGGCGAGCATCATCGGCCGGTCGATCACCCGGCCTGCCGACCGGGCGGGCACCGCTGCGAGCATCTCGTCGAGGGTGGGAGTGATGACGGCGGTCGGGGTTCCGGTGTCGATGCCGGCACGGACCGAGCGGTACTGCGGGAGCTCGGCGATCACGGCGTCGATCTTGGACTCGTATCCGTCCGGCCCGGGCTCCGCCTCGCCCATCACCGTCGCCGGGTCGCACGCTCCGATGACGACATCGGACCGGACGACGTCGTCCCCCATACGCACGCCCGTCACACGGTTGTCGTTCGTCTCGAGGCCGACGACAGTGGCGCCGCACCGGGTCTCTCCGCCGTGCTGCTCGAACGCCGAGCGGAGGGCATCGGTGAGCGCTCCGCTCCCGCCGACCGGCCGCCCCACCGGGCACAGGTGGCGCAGGGCGTACCCGAGCGCCGCCAGGCCGGTGCCGGGGGCGTCGGGTGCGACGCCCCACACGATCGGTCCCATCGTCAACGCCGGGGTGATCATCGGTTCGGCCGTGAAGTACCGGCGCAGGATCTCGAGGGCCGACCGGCGGCTCCAGGAAAGCAGCGTGGCGGCGCCCCGACCGCCGGTCGTCGCCAGCCGCCGGAACACCCGGCCGGGCGTCGGCAGGCCCGACGACATCGAGAGGACGAGCCGCGCCGCAGGCAGGGCGGCGTCCAGGTAGCGGCGGTAGGCCTCGACCTCGTTCGGGTACGCAGCAGCGATCGACTCGAGGGTGGCGTCCACCGAGTGGTGCATGGTCCAGGAAGGATCGCCGTCCCAGGTCACCGCCAGGTAGGCAGGGTCGAGGTCGAGGTACTCGAGGCCGTGCGCTGCCAGATCGAGCTCCTCTGCGAGCGGTGTCGCCCGGACCATGAAGTGGTCGCAGTTGCAGATGTTGACCCGGGCGCCCAGCGCATCCACGGTCGATGCGCACCCGCCGACGGTGTCCCGAGCCTCGACGAGGAGGGTGGAGACCCCGGCCCGGGCCAGGTACGCAGCACACGCCAGCCCGTTGTGCCCCGCCCCGATCACGACGGCGTCATAGGAGGAGGGGGCGGTCATGCAGGGAGCGTACCCGGGACCCGGGTTCCGGGACCCGGAACCCGGGCTCCCGGCGGTACGCTCGCACCCATGCGTGCGCTGTCACATCTGACCGGTCCGGAGATCGGTGAGCGGATCTCGGAACGGTCGATCCTGATCCAGCCGATCGGGGCGATCGAGCAGCACGGGCCGCACCTCCCGCTGATCACCGACCACCTCATCGCCGACCTGGCGGCGGCGTCGGTCGTCGAGGCGGTCGGTGACGAATTGGATCTGTGGCTGCTGCCGGCGCAGGCCGTGGGCAAGTCGAACGAGCACGCCTGGTCGCCGGGAACGTTGTGGGTCTCGCCGACGACCTTGCTGGCCTGGGTGGACGACGTGGCCCGCTCGGTGGCGACGACTGGCGCCCGCAAGCTGGTGTTCCTCAACGGCCACGGCGGCAACTCGTCGTTGCTCAACGTGGCCTGTCGCGAGGTGCGGCTCGCCCACGGCCTCCAGACCTTCTTGATGCATCCGTTCGTGCCGCCCGACCAGGGCGGCGCGTCACCTGAGTCCGAACAGGGAATGGGCGTGCACGGCGGCCACATGGAGACCTCGGTCATGCTGCACCTGGCGCCTGATCTGGTGCACATGGATCTCGCCACCCGCAACGTGCCCGACCGCCTGGCGGACAATCGACACGTTCGTTTCGGCGGCACCACCACGTTCGGCTGGCTCTCGGCGGACTTCGGGCCCGAGGGGCACATCGGCGATCCGACCGGGGCCACCGCCGAGGAGGGCAAGCGCCTCTTCGAGGCGGCGGTCGAGCTGCTGTGTGACCAGCTACGAGAGGTGGCGACGTTCGAGTTCGGTCGATGACCGTTCTCAGCAACGTCTCGCTGGCCGACGGTCGTCACGTGGATCTACGCCTGGCTGCGGGAGCGATCCTCGAGGTGGCCCCGGCCGGGATGTTGGGCGGGGACGACTGGACGGGTTGGCTGCTGCTCCCCGGCCTCGC
>JBPEXB010000026.1:0-13096 GCA_052032125.1 Acidimicrobiia bacterium | reverse complement strand
AAAGCGGCCGGTCCCGAGGTGGTGGTCCTCGGTGACGACGACCGCCCGGTTCCGCCTGGCACGCAGGGCCGGGTGGCGATCCGCGGCGAGAACGTGATCGCCGGGTACACCGATCCGGCCGCCAACGCCGACTCCTTCGTGAACGGATGGTTCCTCACCGGCGACCTCGGCCATCTCGACGAGGAAGGCCGGCTGACGCTGACCGGGCGGTTCAAGGAGATGATCAACCGGGGCGGGGAGACCATCGCCCCCGGAGAGATCGACGCGGTGTTGCTGGCGCACCCCGAGGTCGGCCGGGCCATGGCATTCGCAGTGCCCGATCACCGGCTCGGCGAGCAGGTGGCGGCGCTGGTCGTGCCCGCCGAGGGCGCCTCGCCGGACGAGGCCTCGCTCCGACGCCACGTCGCCGACCACCTGGCTCCGTCGCGGGTACCGAGGCGGATCGTGTTCGCCGACGATCTGCCCCGGGGACCGACCGGCAAACCACGCCGCATCGGGATCGCCGAGGAGCTCGGTCTCGCGGACCTGGACGGCCCGCCGCAGGCCGCCCGTCCGTACGTGGCGCCGGCGGGCCCGGTCGAGGCCCTGCTGGCCGATCTCTGGACCGACGTCATCGGTCGCGACCAGATCGGGGTGCACGACCGCTTCTTCGACGCCGGGGGTGACTCCCTCCTCGCCATGCGCCTGCTCGCCAGGGTGGCGGACGAGGTCGACGAGGAGATCTCGATGCTCGACTTCTTCGATCGACCGACGATCGCCGAACAGGCTCGCCTCCTCGAAGCGCAGTTGCTGGCATGAGCGATCGCCAGGATCGTTTGGAGGCTGTGCTGGCAGAACGTCGCGCCCGCCCCAAGGGCATCCCGCCGGCTCCTCCCGGGCCGGTTCCCCTGACGCCGGTGCAGCAGAGCCTGTGGGTGCGGTCCCAGGTGCTTCCCGACGAGCCCGAGAACGCCCGGCCGCTCCACCTTCGGCTGCGCGGTCCACTGTCGCTGGCGGCGCTGAACGCCGCGCTGACCGCCTTGGTCGAGCGGCACGAGGTGCTGCGAACGACCTACCCGCTGCTCGACGACCAACCCAGCCAGGTGGTGAGCGAGGTACCACGGTTCGCGCTGACGCCGGTCGACCTGTCTGGAGCGCAGGACCCCGAGGCGCTCGCTCGCGAGGAGTGCCGACTCCACGCACTCACGCGCTTCGACCTGACGACCGAGGTGCCGTTCCTGCCGCGCCTGCTGCGTCTGGGCGACGACGACCACGTGTTGACGGTGGCCATGAGCCACATCGTGTTCGACGGCTGGTCGGAGCGCCGGTTTCTGAACGATCTCGCCGCCCTCTACGACGCCGCCCTGACCGGGGCGCCTTCCGGTCTGGAGCCGCTGACCTGCCAGGTCCGCGATCACGCCGCCTGGGTCCAGGGACGCGTCAGCGCCGCCGAGGAAGAGCAGCATCTGGCCTGGTGGGTCGACCAGCTGGCCGATCTCCCGCCTGACACGCAGCTCCCCGGAGATCGTCCTCCGTTCGACGAGGAGGCCGAGCCGGTGGTGATCACCGATCTCGGGCGCCCGATCACCGAGGCCCTCGGTGCCCTGGCGGCCGCCCACGACGCCACGCCGTACATGGTGATGCTGGCCGGCCTGCAGATCCTGCTGTACCGGTTGACCGGTCAGGACGATGTGGCGATCACCTTCCCGAGCGCAGGCCGCACCCGGCCGGAGCTCGAGCCATTGATCGGCTGCTTCATCGACACCGCCGTGTTGCGCACTCGGATCGACCCAGATCGCACCTTCGTCGAGATCCTGGACGAGACCCGGAAGAACGTGCTCGAGGCGATGGCTCATCCCGTCCCGTTCTCCCGCGTGCTGGCGGCGGTCCGTCCGTGGGACGGTCAGCCGCGGGTACCCCTCAGTCGGGTGTACGCCCAGTTCCGCAACTTCCCCGGTGAGGTGCGGGAGTCGGAGCATCTGGACATCTCGCTGTTCGGCCCGCCGGCGCTCGGCTCCGCCAACCTGTCGGTGTCGGGCGATCTCGTCGACGGTGCTCTGCGAATCAAGGTGCGGTTCGATCGTTCCAGGTTCCGCCGGTCTTCGATCGAGCGTCACCTGCGCTCGCTCGTGGCGATCCTCGCGGCGGCGGCAGCCGGGGCCGGGACCGCGATCGGCGACCTCGACATCATCGATCCAGCCGACCGGGTGTTGTTGGAAGGCGGCTGGGACGGCGCACCCCGGACGGCGGAGCCGCCGTTGGCGGCCGACGTCCTGGCGATGGCCGCTCGCGACTTCGGCGACCGGCCGGCGCTCGAGTGGGGTGAGCAGTCGCTCACCTACCGGCAGCTCGACGACCGGGTCGATCGGGTGGCGTCGGCGCTCCTGGCCCGGGGGCTCGGTCAGGATCGGCCGGTCGTGCTCTTCCTCGAACGGGGGCCGGATGCGGCCACGGCGGTGGTGGCGGCGCTGCGGGCCGGGGTGCCCTTCGTGCCCGTGGACCGCAGCCTGACCGCCGAGTGGCTCGGTGAGGTCGTCGCGCAGACCGCCCCTGGCCTCGTGATCACCGACGGGGCGGCGCCCGCCGTGTCGGCGTGTCCGGTGGTCCCGGTCGGCGACCTCGCCAGGGAAGGTGACGGCGACGTGCGCCACACGCCGCGACGGAGCGACCTCGCCTACGTGCTCTACACCTCGGGGTCCACCGGGTCCCCCAAGGGGGTCGAGGTCGAACAGGGCAACCTGGCCGCCTACGTCGCCTCGCAGAGCGAGCTCGAGCAGGTCACGCCGGACGACCGGATCATGTGGTTCCACTCGATGTCGTTCGACGCAGTGTTCAAGACGATCTTCCTGGCGCAGGGCAAGGGTGCCACCCTGATCGAACGGAACCAGGAGGCGGTCATCTCCGTCCCGCGACTGTTCGCCCACTACGACGACCTCGGCGTCACTCGCTACTGGGGCCCGACCTCGTTCGCACGGGTGATCATGGAGGAGGCGGTCCGGCTCGATCTCGAGCTGCCCGCCAGCCTGCAGCTCATCAGCTTCGGAGGCGAGCAGCTGAGAGCCGATGTGCTCGAGGCGTTCGTCGGCCGCTATGGCGACCGGGTGCGGCTGCTCAACAGCTACGGCCCCACCGAGACGACGGTCTCGGTGACGAGCTGGTTCGCCCCACCGGGCCGGCGGCGGTTCGAGTGGGCACCCATCGGGCGACCGATCACCGGAGTGTCGGTGCGGGTGGTGGACGATCGAGGGGGTCTGTGCCCGATCGGCGTGTTCGGGGAGCTGGTGGTGGGCGGCGCCCAGGTTGCTCGCGGCTACCTGGGATCGCCGGAGCTGACCGAGCAGCGATTCTCGACCGACGCCGACGGCGTCCGCTGGTATCGCACCGGGGACCTGGGTCGGTGGCTCGATGGCGGCGAGCTGGAGGTGGTCGGCCGGGTCGATCGCCAGCTCAAGGTGCGCGGCTATCGGGTGGAGCCGGCGGAGATCGAGGCGGCCCTCATCGCTTTCGACGGTGTCCGGGACGCGGCGACGGTTGCCGCCGCCGGCGCCGACGGCGACCTCGCGATCCACGCCTATGCGGAGACCGACCGGACGGCGGACGAGCTCCGGCCGTTGATGGCCGATGCGCTGCCGCCATTTCTGGTGCCGGCCACCATCACGACCGTGCCGGTGTTCCCTCGCACGCCCGGTGAAAAGGTGGACGTTCGCAGGCTCCCGGCCCCCGGCACGCGCCCCGCGCCGGTCCAGGCCGCTCCACCTCCGGCGCCGGCCGACCTGACCGAGGAGGTGCGAGCCGTGTGGGCGGAGGTCCTGGGTGTCGAACGGGTCGGTGACGCCGACGGTTTCTTCGCCCTCGGTGGGCACTCGCTGCTGGCGATCCGACTGTTGAGCCGGCTGAAGGAGCGGCTGGCGGTCTCGCTGCCGCTGGAGACGCTGTTCACGACCCCGACCTTCGGAGACTTCGCGAAGCTGGCTGCCGACACCGGCGAGACGGTCATGCCCGCTGCGCCACCGGCTCGGGCGGCCGCAGGTCGGCCGGCAGCACGGCCAGAAAGCGCGGTGCACGCCCCCGACAACGGCCATCGCGACACGACAGAGGTCGTTCGGTCGATCTGGCAAGACGTGCTGCGGGTGCCGACGGTCGCCGACAGCGACGGTTTCTTCGCCCTCGGCGGGCATTCGCTGCTGGCCATCCGGCTCCTCGGGCGCATCAACGAGCAGCTCGGTGCCTCGATCACCCTCGAGACCGTCTTCGCCGCCCCCACCTTCGGAGACTTCATGCAGCTGGTCGTCGCCGCCGGCGCCGCAACGACGATCGCCGGGCCGCCATCACGCAGCGAGGCCGACATCGACGAGTTGCTCGCCGAGATCGAACTGCTCGATGACGAACAAGCGGCCCGACTCCTCGCCGAGCTGGAGGCGAGCGCATGAGCTCCGCTGCCGAGGCCCGCTTCCGGCCCATCGCTGCCACGATCGTCGATCGTCTGCGGGCGGCGCCCGACCGGGTCGCCGTCGAGTGGGGCGGTGGGGCGCTGACCGGAGCCCAGCTGCTCGGGTGGGCATCGTCGATCGCCGCCGACCTCGTGGCCGACGGGCTCCGCCCTGGTGATCGGGTGGCCATCGACGGTGGCCGCACCCCTGGATTCGCAGCGACGATGCTGGCGGGGCTGGCGAGTGGTGCGGTGATGGTGCCCCTCGATCCCACCCTGCCACTCGAACGGCGCCGACACATGGTCGCGGCGTCCGGGGCGGACCGGCTGGTGCGGATCGGCGGGTCCGGCGACCTGGCGCCCGCCACGCTCACGATCCCGCCCATGCCCGATCGGGCGCATGCCGACGGGCTCACGGTCGTCGAGCGAGCACCTCGGGACCCCGCCTACGTCTATTTCACCTCCGGTTCCACCGGCGTCCCGAAGGGCATCCTCGGTTCGCAGATCGGGATGAGCAGCACCGTGATCTGGCTGCGGGACCGGATGGAGATCGGGCCCGGCGACCGGGTGGCGTTCCTCCGATCGGTCTCGTTCGACGCCTCGCTGCGCGAGTTGCTGCTGCCGCTGGCCTCCGGCGGCACGCTGGTCATCGGCCCCGAGCCCGTGGATCCCGACCGGGCCATGCGCTGGCTCGGCGAACAGCGGATCACCGTCTGTACGGCATCACCATCTCATGTCGGGATCTGGCTCGACGCAGTGGAGGAGCCGGTGGAAACCACCCTTCGCTGGACGATCTTCACGGGCGAGCGTCTCGACAGCAGCATCGTGCGGCGATTCCGGGAGCTGACGACGTCGCCGGGCACCGTGGTCAACAGCTACGGGCCCACCGAGACCACGCTCACCCGCACCTTCGGCGTGGTGGCAGACGATCCGCCCGAGCCCGTGCCCGTGGGCCACCCGTTCGACGACTCCACGATGCACGTGCTCAGAGACGACGGGAGCGCGTGTGCGCCGGGAGAACCCGGTGAGGTCGTCATCGCCACCGATGCCGGCTCGCTGCAGTACCTGGGCGATGCCGACCAGAGCCCGTTCATCGCCGACCCAGGCGGCCGTCACGCGATGGCGTACCGCACCGGTGATCGCGGCTGGCTCCAGGAGGACGGTCAGCTCGTCGTCTCCGGCCGGTTCGACGACCAGGTGCAGATCCTCGGCGTCCGCCTGGAGCCCGGGGAAGTGAGCGCGGCGCTCGGCACGCACCCGGGCATCGAGCGGGCGGCCGTCGTAGCCGTCCCGGATCCTCAGACCGGCCACCATTTCGTCGCATTCGTGCAGCTCGCCGATGGCCAGGCGGCCGACGAGGTCGGGTGGCGTGACCATCTCCTGGAGCGGGTGATGCGTCCGGCCATGCCCCGACGCTTCGTCGTGGTGGAGGGATTCCCGGTCAACGTGAACGGCAAGATCGACCGGGCCGAGCTGCGGCGCCGGGCCGAGCAGCTGGACACGACGGGAGACGTCGTCCCGGCGCGGGCGCAGGCGTCGCACGCAGGCCCGACCGACCTGGCCGAGCGGGCGCGGGCGCTCTCCGCCGACCAGCGGGCGCTGGTCCTGGAGCGGCTGCGGGCGAGGAGCGAGCCGCAGCCAACATCGGGACGAACCGCCCCTGCCTCCTTCGCCCAAGAGCGGCTGTGGTTCCTCGATCGCCTCTTCCCGGGCCGGACCAACTACAACGTGCCGAGGATCCACCGGGTCCGCGGGCCGGTCGACGTCGATGCCCTGCGGGCCGCTTTCGACGTCGTTCACGCTCGCCACGAAGTGCTCCGGACCCGCTTCGCCGAGGCCGACGGCGAGCCCGTGCAGGTCATCGACCCGGTCGGCCCTGCGCCGTTCGAGGTGCTCGACGAGACCGGAGCCGACGACGAGCGCATCGCGGAGCTGGCGGCCTCGCTGAGCCGCCGGCGGTTCGATCTCGGCACCGGTCCGGTGTGGCAGGCGACGCTGGTCCGCCTGGGGGCGGACGACCACTTGCTGTCGGTCGTGATCCACCACATCGCCTCCGACGGCTGGTCGATGCCCCCGCTCTACACCGAGCTGTCCGAGGTGTATCAGGCACAGCTCGAGCGGCGCGAACCGGATCTCCCACCCCTGCCGATGCAGTACGCCGAGTACGCCACTCGCCAGCGCCGCCGCCACGACGAGGGCGGCTTCGAGCCGGACCTCGATCACTGGGCGGCCGAGCTGGACGGAGCGCCTCCGCTGCTCACGCTGCCGGGCACTCTGTCGCGCCCGGACCGGCCGACCAACCGCGGGGCACGTGTGCGATTCCGGGTCCCCGAGGTCACGGCCGACCGTCTTCGGGAGCTGGCGGCCACCTACTCCGTGACCCCCTTCATGATCGGGCTGGCCCTGTTCCAGGGCTACCTGAGCCAGGAGGCGGGCGTGGACGACGTGGTGGTCGGCACGGCCAGCGCCGACCGCGAGTCGGGCGACATCCAGGGCTTGATCGGCTTCCTGGTCAACTCGTTGCCCATGCGGGCGGTGCTCGAACCGACCACCAGCTACGAGGAGCTGCTCGGCCAGGTGCGGGAGCGGGCCGTGCGGGCCTACCGCCATCGTGAGGTGCCGTTCGAGCACATCGTGCGCCGGATCAGCCCGCCCCGCTCGACCGCCCACACCCCCATCTTCCAGGTGTTCTATCAGTTCGGCACCGGGGAGTTCAGCACGCCGCTGGAACTGGGTGAGGCCACCGCCGAGCGCATCACCCGACGGTCGGAGACTGCCAAGTTCGACCTGGCGCTGTACCTGGGATCGGGCAGCGGTGTGCTGGGGGGCTCGATGGTGTTCTCGACCGACCTGTTCGACGCGGCGCGCATGCAGCAGCTCGTCGATGGCTTCGCCGACTTCTGCGCCGGTGCCCTGGCCGATCCGCAGCGGCCGCTGCGGGAGGCGCGATCGGCAGCCGTCCACGAGCCCCTCCCGGCGACGGCCGTGGTCGAACCGGTGCCGGCGGTGCCGGCGGCTTCCTCATCGTCAGATGTCCGGGCCGATCGCATTGCGGCGCTGTGGAGTGCGCTGTTCGACATGCCGGTCGGGGTCGACGACGACTTCTTCGCCCTCGGCGGGCACTCGCTGATGGCGATCCGCATGTTCTCGCGCCTCGAATCCGAGCTCGGCTTCCGGGCGCCGATCGGGGCGATCTTCGAGTCGCCCACGCCGCGCGGGCTCGCCGAGCAGCTGGACGCGGGTCCGCCCGAGAGCGACGGCGTTGATGCCCCGATACCGATCGAGACCGCCGCGGCGCGGGAGCCGGCCGAGCGGCGGGGCTCGCTCAGCCATGCACAGCAGCGGCTGTGGTTCCTCGACAAGCTCACCCCGGGGCTCGGGAACTACCACATCCCGCACCGGATGCGCCTGCGCGGTCCGCTCGATCTCGCGGCGCTCCAGCGAGCCGTCGACGCCGTCGTCGCCCGCCACGGCATCTTGCGCACCCGGATCGAGGACTCAGACCAGGGCCCGGTCCAGGTGGTGCCACCCCACGCCACCGTGCCCTTGCGTCTCGAAGACCACTCGGCCGCCGATCCCGAGCAGCGAGACGAGCTGCTCCGTGCGGCGCTGCGCCGCGAAGCGCGGGAGCCGTTCGATCTCGCCACGGGCCCGCTCGTGCGCGCGGCGGTCCTTCGGGTTGCGCCGGACGAGCACATCGTCTCGATCGTCGTGCATCACATCGCCTCCGACGGCGAGTCGTGGCCGGTGCTGAGGCGCGATCTGCGAACTGCCTACGCCGCGGCCGTCGATGGCCGGACGGCCTCGCTCCCGCGCCTGCCGCTCGAGTTCGTCGATGTGGCGGCCCGGCAGGTGGCGCGCTTCGAGAATGAAGGTGACGCCGGGCTCCTGGCCTGGCTGGACGAGCTGGCGGGCTCCCCGACCGTCCTCGAACTGCCGTCCGACCTCGCCCGGCCGCAGACCCAGGCCGCCGAGGCCGGGGTGGTCAACCGTCGCGTCGACGACGACGTCCGAGCGGCGCTCCTGGAGGTGGCCCGCCAGGAGGACGCCACGCCGTTCATGGTGGCGCTGGCGGCCTTCGGGCTGCTCGTCAGCCGGCACACCGGGGAGCGCGACCTGCTCATCGGCACCCCGCTCACCGAGCGGTCCGACCCTGCCCACGAGGAGCTGGTCGGCTTCTTCGTCAACACCGTCCCGATCCGGATCACGATCCCCGAGCGAGCGACCTTCCGGGAGCTTGTCCGGTCGGTGAAACGGCGGGTGGTCTTCGCCATCGAGCACGCCGACGTGCCCCTCGGGGCCATGATCCAGGCGCTCGACGTGCCGCGAGATCCCTCTCGCACGCCGCTGTTCCAGGTGGTGTTCGACCTGGGCCGCGGGGGTGAGCCCGTTCCCTTCCACCCCACGCTGGAGCACCTGCCTCTTGGGGTCGGTGGCCGCACCCGGGCCGCCAAGTTCGACCTGCGCCTGTTCTGCGGGCTCGGCAAGGACCGGCTCCGCACGGCGTTCGAGTACCGCAAGGACGTGTTCGAACGCCCGGCCGTGATCGCCATGGCCGAGCAGTACTCGGCGCTGCTGGCCGAAGTCGTGGCCGCTCCTGATGCCGACGTCGACGAGCTGTCCGGCCTCGGCGAGCGTGACCGGCGGGTCATCGAGGAGGACCTCTCCTTCGACGGCACTGCCCGAGCTGCGTTGCTCTCTCGTTTCCGGTCGATGGTCCGTGAGCATCCCGACGCGCCGGCGGTCGTCGACGGCGACACCACGATCAGCTACACGGAGCTTGCCGCCGAGGCCGCTCAGATCGCCTCCCGGCTCGGCAAGGTGGGCATCGGGCCCGGCCACACCGTCGGCCTGACGATGGGGAGGAGCGCCCAGCTGGTGGCGGCGATGATCGGCGTGCTGCAGGTCGGAGCGGCCTACGTGCCGCTGGACCAGAGCTCACCGCGCAGTCGCACCCAGGCGATCGCCGCCGACGCGGCGCTGGCCGCCACGATCAGCGGGGACGCCGGCCGCCTGGAGCTGTCCGTGCACGAGGTCGGACCGCCCCGCCTGGATCCCGAAGACGAGATCGCCTACGTGATGTACACGTCGGGCTCCACCGGCCAACCCAAGGGCGTCGTCGTGCCGGAGCGGGCCATCTGGCGCCTGGCGGTCGAGCCCGACTACGTCTCGCTGGGTCCCGGCGACATCGTGGCGTTCGCCTCCAACACGGCCTTCGACGCCGCCACCTTCGAGGTCTTCGGGGCGTTGCTCAACGGGGCGACCCTCCACGTGATCGATCGTGACACCCTCGTGGCGCCTGCCCGGCTGGCAGCCGAGCTACGTCGGGGCGGCGTCACGACCATGTTCGTGACCACGGCGCTGTTCAACGCCGTGATCGCCGAGCGTCCCGATGCCTTCGCCAGCGTGCGGGAACTGCTGTTCGGCGGAGAAGCCGCCGACGTCAATGCCGTCCGAGCCTGTCTGGCCGGCGGGGCGCCGACGCGGCTGCTCAACGTCTACGGGCCCACCGAGACCACCACCTTCGCCACCACGCACGAGATCACCGAGGTGCCGGCCGCTGCCAAGACCATTCCGATCGGCCGGCCCATCGGCGGCACGTCGGTGCGCGTCGTCGACGCCACCGGGCGCCAGGCGCCGATCGGGGTGCCCGGCGAGTTGGTCATCGGCGGCCCGGGGGTGACCGCCGGCTATCTCGGCGACGCCGAGCAGACCGCCCAGCGCTTCCGGCGCGGGCCGGACGGCTCGATCGAGTACCACACGGGCGACCTGGTTCGGCGCCGGGCCGACGGCGCCCTCGTCTTCGAGGGTCGGCTCGATCGTCAGATCAAGATTCGCGGGTTCCGGATCGAGCCGGGTGAGATCGAGACCCACCTCACGGCGCATCCGGCCGTCCGAGAGGCAGTCGTGGTGGCTCGTCCGACCGACGCCGGGTTACGGCTGGCCGCCTTCGTGGTCGCCGATCCCGGTTTCGACCAGTCCGAGGCGCTGCGGCATCTCAGCGGGCGGATCCCGGCGTTCATGATGCCGGCCTCGGTCGTGACGCTCGCCGCCCTGCCCCGCACACCCAACGGGAAGATCGACCTGGCGGCGCTGCCGGACGGGCCGGCCGACGCTCAGGAGCACCGCCCGCCGACCACACCTGCCCTGGTCACGATGGCCGGTCTGTGGCAAGAGGTCCTCGGTGTGGACCGGGTGGGCATCGATGACGACTTCTTCGCCCTCGGGGGCCATTCGATCGTCGCCATCCGACTCATGGCGTCGGTGCGGGAGACGTTCGGTGTGCACGCCGACCTGTCCCTGCTGTTCGAAGCGCCCACCTTGGCCGCCTTCACCGACCGGATCGTCGGGCCCACCCTCCCGGTCGACGAGGCGACACCGGCGCCGTCCGGCCTGGTGGTGATACGTCCCGGGGGCAGCCTCACGCCCGTGTTCTGTCTGCCTCCCGCCGGCGGGACCGTGATGGTGTACGAGCCGATGGCCAGGGCCTTCGATGGTGAGCGCACTGTGTACGGCGTCCAGGCAGTGGGGGTGGACGGCCTCACCGAGCCCCTGCGCACGATCGAGGCGATGGCAGAGCACAGTGAGCGGGTCATCCGGGCCGTGCGCCCCGAAGGTCCCTACCTGCTCGCCGGGTACTCGATGGGTGGGCTGGTGGCCTTCGAACTGGCCAGGCGTCTGACGGAGGGCGGACACCAGGTGGACTTCGTGGGTCTGATCGACGCCCAGATCCCGGCCCGGATCTCGCGGCGGGAGCGACTGGACCGAGACATGCAGATCGTCAAGCGACACGGCGCCGACGGCGTCAAGGCGATCGGCCGTCGCTGGCGGCGCTCGCTGCGCTCGATGGCCGGGATCGTCCGCCACGATCCCTGGGCGGCGTTGACGAGAGCTCGCGGTCGCCGATTGAGCCCGCTCCAGGTCGGGCGGCGCATGACCGCGGCCGGGTGGCAGGCCAGCCTCGACTACGAGCCGCTTCCGTACGATGGGCCGGTCGTGTACTTCCGAGCGGCGGCAGGCCGCACCCGGGCTGCACTGCGGCGCTGGCGATCGGTCACGCCGGGCGGTCTCGAGATCATCGACATCGCCGGGCGGCACAAGGGCATCGACTCGGTCATGGTGGACCCCTACGCCACGGTGCTGGCCAAGGAGATGCGCCGCATCATCGAGCGGCGCGAGCAGCAGTGAGGCGCCGTTCGCTTCCGCCGGGCCTGCGTCGCTACATCGGCTACTTCCGCACGTCTCGCGGCCGGGTGATCGCCGGGATCGCGCTGGGCCTCATCCGAGCGCTGAGCGTGCTGCCGATCCCGCTGCTGGTCGGTCGGGCGATCGACACCGCCATTCCCGACGGCGACTCCGATCTCCTGGTCCGGTACGGGCTGGCCATCGCCGGCCTGACGCTCTTCGGGGCGGCGCTCTCGATGACGGCTCGCTACATCACCTCAACCGCCATCCGCCGGGCGATCCGGATGCTGCGCGTCGATGCGGTGACCAAGCTCTTCACGGTCTCCCGGCGGTACTACAGCTCCAACGATCCCTCCGAGCTCCACGACCAGATCGTCAACGAGGCCGGCCGTGTGAACTCAGGGACCGCGGCCGTGCTCCAGGACTACGTGCCGGGGTCGGTGTTCGTGATCGGGCTCGGCGTGGTGCTCTTCGTGATGAACGCCACGCTGGCCATCGTCACGATCGCCTTCTGGCCGGTGATCGTGATTGCCGGGCGGCTCATCGGCAAGCGGGTGCGCCTGCGGGTGCGAGCCCGCCACCAGGCCTTCCAGCGCTTCAGCGGCGGGGTCCTGCGGATGCTGCGGGCCATGGACCTGATCCGGACCCACGGCGCCGAGGACGCCGAGCTCGACGACCTGAGCGACAAAGCCGAGGAACTCGAGGCTGCCGGGGTGCGCAGCACGGTCTGGAACAACCTCTATTCGGCGGTGCAGGGCTGGCTGCTGGCGCTCATCGGCACCACGGTGCTGATCCTCGGCGGGCTCTTCGTCATCCGTGGCGACATGACGCTCGGTGAGCTGATCTCCTTCTATGCGGCCTTCGCCCTGATGCGGGGGCCGCTGGGCGGCATCGCGCTGCGGGCGCCGGCGGTGATCGAGGGTCTCCAGTCGCTCGGCCACCTGGAGGAGCTGCTGGCGGAGCCGGACCTGCGACCGTACGACGGGACGACCCGGCTCGAGTCGGTCGGCCGGGTGCGTCTCACCGGCATCACCTTCGCCTACGAGACCGACCCGGTGGTGGAGGACGTCTCGTTCGATCTCGAGCCGGGCAAGGTGACGGCCCTGGTGGGCCCGAACGGCTCGGGCAAGAGCACGCTGGTCAACCTCATCCTCGGCTTCTATCGCCCCGATCGGGGAAGGCTGTCGGTGTCCGGCGTGGACTACTCAGAAGTCGACCTCGTGCACCTCCGCCGCTCGATCGGCGTGGTCCCTCAAACGCCCATCCTGCTGGCCGGGACCGTGGCCGACAACGTCGCCTACGGCCGGGAGGGGCTCGGCGAGGAGGCGATTGGGGCTGCGCTGCGGCGAGTGGGTGCGGGCTTC
This sequence comes from Acidimicrobiia bacterium, assembly GCA_052032125.1. Classification (GTDB taxonomy): domain Bacteria; phylum Actinomycetota; class Acidimicrobiia; order Spongiisociales; family Spongiisociaceae; genus JBPEXB01. The sequence continues at coordinate 139 of JBPEXB010000026.1, read as the reverse complement.
GTCGACGATCTGCCGATGGGCATCCACACCGACATCGGAGCCGAGGGCGTGTTCCTGTCGGGCGGGCAGCGGCAGCGGATCGCCATCGCCCGGGCGCTGGTGCACCTCCCCGAGCTCCTGGTCCTGGACGAGCCCACCA
>JBPEXB010000259.1:0-1503 GCA_052032125.1 Acidimicrobiia bacterium | reverse complement strand
TACGTAGTACTCAGTACTCAGTACCCACCCGTACCTCTAGGGCGGCCCCTGGCCGCCCTAGAGTGACCCACATGCTCTGGGTCATTCTCATCCTCGTCCTGATCGCTCTCTGGTTCGGGCTCACGTACAACACGCTGGTCCGTCTCCGCAATCGCACCTCCAACGCCTGGTCGCAGATCGACGTCCAGCTGAAGCGGCGTTACGACCTGATCCCCAACCTCGTGGAGACCGTCAAGGGGTACGCGTCGCATGAACGGGAGACGCTCGAGAACGTGATCCAGGCTCGGTCCCGGGCCCAGGCGGCGAGCGGCCCCCAGGAGCAGGCCCAGGCAGAGAACTTCTTGACCGGGGCGCTGCGGCAGTTGTTCGCGCTCTCCGAGGCGTATCCGGAGTTGCGGGCCAGCGAACAGTTCGGCCAGCTGCAGGCCGAGCTCTCGGAGACCGAGGACAAGATCGCCATCGCCCGGCAGATCTACAACGACACGGTGCTCACGCTCAACAACAAGATCGAGACGATCCCGTCCAACATCGTGGCCGGCATGACCGGCTTCAGGATCCGCGAGTTCTTCGAGGCCGACCCGCAGGCCGATGCCGCACCTGACGTCTCGTTCTCCTGAGCGCCGGCGGCTCCGGCGAGCCGCGCTCGTAGCCGGCGCGCTGTCGCTGGTGATCGCCGGCCCGGCGGCGGCGGCGCTCAAGACGTTCTTCCTGCCGAGCGCCGACGTGCTCGTCGAGGTCCTCCCTGACGGGTCGCTGCTCGTCGAGGAGAACCTGACCTTCTCGTTCTCCGGCAGCTTCCAGGGCGCCTATCGGGACATTCCCCGCCGTCCCGGCGAGGAGATCTCGAACGTGATCGTCGCCGAGGGAGCGGCGGTCTACCAACCGGGTGCCTCGACCGTGCTCGGCTCCACCGACACGGCTGGGCGGTTCGGCGTGGCCGACCTGGGCGACCAGACGCGGGTGGTCTGGCACTACCGGGCTGCCGACGAGGTGCGGACGTTCACGGTCGCCTATCAGTTCACCGGCCTGGCGGTGGCCTACGACGACGTCGTCGACGTCAACCTCCAGGTGTGGGGGGATCAGTGGGATCAGACCCTCGGGGTGCTGTCGGCCGAGATGATCCTGCCCCCCGGCGAGGGCCGGGTCTATGTCTGGGGTCACCGGGGCAGAGGCGCCGGGACCACCTCGCTCGGCCCCGACGGCCGGTCACCTCGCCTGGACGCCGCCAGCCTCGACGCCGGCGAGTTCGCCGAGTTGCGGGTGGTGTTCCCACGCGAGTGGCTCACCTCCACGGCCGGGGCACTCGAAGTGCCGGGCGACGGCCTCGACACGATCCTCGAGCAGGAAGCCCGGTTCGCGGAGGAGTCGGCCAGAGAGGCGACGCTCAGCCGGGCGGCCATCATCCTCGCCGGCCTGCTGGCCGTTGTGCCCGGCCTGGTGGCGATCGCCACGATCTACACCCGCTACGGCCGCGAGCGGCGGGTCGCCTACGACCGCGAATAC
>JBPEXB010000258.1:0-2912 GCA_052032125.1 Acidimicrobiia bacterium | reverse complement strand
CTCGGCAACGCCCGCTGGTCAGGCCTGGCGGCGGCTGCCGGCACGCTCGGCCTGGCGCTGGGCACCACGCCGCTGGCGGCCCTCATGGCTCGTCGAGGGCGGCGCCCGGGTTTCGTGATCGGTCTGTCGGTGGCCGTGGTCGGTGCGGCGCTGGCGGCCTACGGGGTTCGGGCCGCATCGTTCCTGGTCCTGCTGCTGGGCATGCTGCTCTTCGGCTTCGGCAACAGCGCCGACCGGCTGGGCCGCTACGCGGCGGCCGACATCGCACCCGTGTCGATGCGGAGCTCCGCGATCGCCGCCGTGGTGTGGGCGGGCACCGTCGGGTCGGTGGTCGGTCCGTTGCTCTTGCCCATCGGGGCCCGGGTCATGGAGCCCCTCGGGTTCACCGAGTACGGCGGCGGCTATCTCATCGGCGGTGTGCTGGCCGCGGCGGCGCTGGTCATCATCTTCCTGGCGCTGCGCCCCGACCCCCTGGAGCTGGCCGGAGTCACCACCGACACGGCGTCGACGGCGGAGGTGCGCATCGGCCCGGCGCTGCGCACGCCCGTGGTTCGGTACGCCTTCGTGTCGGTGGCCATCGGCCAGGCCGTGATGGTGCTCATCATGACGATGACACCCGTGCACATCCGCCGGGCCGGGGAGGGTCTGGCCCTGGTGGGGTTGGTGATCGGCGTCCACACGTTCGGGATGTTCTTCTTCGCCCCGGTGTCCGGGTACCTGGCCGATCGCTTCGGCAAGGTGCGGATGATCGTGATCGGCCACGGCATCCTCGTGGCCTCTGGGTTGCTCGCGGCACCGGCGCAGGGCGACGATCGGACGCTGCTGCTCCCGGCCCTGTTCCTCCTGGGTCTGGGATGGAACTTTGGTTTCGTGGCCGGTTCCTCGCTCGTGAGTGATGCCGCCGAGGGAGCGGTCAAAGTGCGGCTCCAGGGTGTCGCCGACACGGCGATCTGGGTGTCGGGGGCTGCGGCGAGTGTCGCCTCCGGCATCGTCCTGGAATGGATCGGCTACGTCGGGCTCTCCCTGGTGGGCTCCGGCATGGTGATGCTGCCGCTGTTCCTCCGCTGGAGGTACCGCCAGGCGCTGGCGGACCTGCGGCCTGTCGGGGATCCGCCCATCCGGTCCGGTTGAAGCGTCGGACGGGGTAGCGTGCCCGCATGACCTTCTCGCTGTCGGTCGACGACGCCGCCAAAGACCTCGCCCGCCGCAAGGGCGGCGTGGTGGCGCTCGACTTCATCCCTCCGATCTCCTGAGGCGGCCGGGCGGAGGTGTCGGTCGACACCCATCTGGTCGGCAAGAACCTGAAGCCCTACCGGCGCGTGTTCGTCGACGACATCGAGTTCCTGGTCGCCCCGACCCTCGAGCAGTGGGCCACGTCGGCACACGTCTCGACCAAGAACCGGGTGCTCTGGCAGGCCTTCCGCATCGAGCCCAACCACAAGCACCTCCCCACTTGACAGCATTAGTCGCCGCTCCGGGGGAGCGGCTCCAGTACTGAGTACGAGCGAGGCTGCGCCGACTGGCGTAGCCTCGCTCCATGCTCGACACCCTTCGGTCGGTGGTGCGGTTTCGCTCGTTCGAGCGGGACCCCGATCTGCGACGGCTTCAGTCGGTGGCCAACGTGTCGGACCTTCGTGCCATCGCCAAGCGCCGGCTGCCGGGTGGCGTCTTCGACTACGTCGACGGGGCCGCCGAGGACGAGGTCACGTACCGGCGCAACGCGTCCGACTTCGAGCGGTGGGAGTTCGTCCCGTCTGTCCTCCGTGATGTCTCGCAGATCGACACCTCGTCGACGCTCCTGGGCACGCCGCTGCCGTTCCCGCTGGTGCTGGCTCCCACCGGCTTCACCCGCATCGTCGAGCCGCCCGGCGAGTTGTCGGTGGCGCGAGCCGCTGCCCGGCGGGGTATTCCGTACAGCCTCTCGACGCTCGGCACCCGGTCGATCGAAGAGGTGGCGCAAGCTGCCGACGGCCGCCACTGGTTCCAGGTCTACGTCTGGAAGGACCGAGGTCTGGTCAAGGACCTGATCGGGCGGGCGGCCGACGCCGGCTACGAAGCACTGTGCATCACCGTCGACCTGGCCGTGACCGGCCGGCGCGAGCGCGACGTGCGTCGCGGCATGACGCTGCCGCCCAAACTCGGGGTCGGCACCATCCTCGAAGGCATCGTGCGGCCCGGCTGGACCTGGCGGTTCCTGAACAGCGATCCGATCACGTTCGCCAACGTGGCGGGAGCGATGGAGCGAGATGGCTCGTCGGCCGAGTCGCTGGCCGAGTACGTGAACGATCAGTTCGACCAGTCACTCTCGTGGTCCGACCTCGAGTGGTTCCGCGATCAGTGGAGCGGACCGATCGTCGTCAAGGGGATCCAGTCCGTCGCCGATGCGCGTCGCGCTGTCGAGCACGGCGTCGAGGCGATCGCACTGTCCAATCACGGCGGCCGGCAACTCGACGGGGCGCCCAGCGCCATCGATCTCGTGGCACCTGTCGCCGATGCCGTCGGTGGTGAGGTCGAGATCATCTGCGACGGCGGGGTCCGGCGCGGCTCCGACATCCTCAAGGCGGTGGCGCTCGGCGCCACGGCCACCATGGCGGGCAGGCCGTATCTCTATGCGCTGGGGGCCGCCGGGGAGAAGGGCGTGGACTGGGTGCTGGACTTCTTCGAGGACGGCCTCCGCCGCACCATGGCCCTCGCCGGCGTCACGAGCCTGAAGGACGTCGATCGGTCGCTGCTGAACCGGCGTGAGTACTGAGTACTCGGTACCGAGTACCCGGTACTGCGACGTTGCCATCGTCGGCGGGGGGCCGGTGGGGTTGGGGCTGGCGATCGAGCTGGGGCGACACGGGATCGACGTCGTCCTCCTGGAGAAACACGAGCAGCTGCACGCCATCCCCAAAGGCCAGAACCTGACG
>JBPEXB010000257.1:0-3801 GCA_052032125.1 Acidimicrobiia bacterium | reverse complement strand
AGCTCATCGGCGACCTCGGGTTCACCGGCAACCGGGAGACCGGGACAGTGCTCACCCTGCTCGTCGTCGAGGACCTCGTCATGGCCGTGTACCTGCCGCTCCTGGCGGCGGCCCTCCTCGGCGCCAGCCTGGCGGGGGCGATGGGCGCGGTGGCGCTGGTCGCCCTGGTCCTCGTCGTGCTGCTGCGCCCCCGCGAGGAGGAGCCGCGCTGGATGCGCCGGATCTTCGCCCGCAGCGACGAGGCGGTGCTGCTCGGCATCCTCGGCGTGTCGCTCGTGGTCGGCGCGTTCGCGGATCGTCTGGGCGTCTCCGCGGCGGTGGCGGCGTTCCTCATCGGGCTCACGCTCTCCGGCGACGCCGCTGAGCGGGCCACCCAGCTCCTCAATCCGCTGCGAGACCTCTTCGCCGCCGCCTTCTTCCTCTTCTTCGGGCTGCAGGTGGATCCCGGTGCGCTCGGCCCCGTGCTCGGGGCGGCGTTCGTCCTGGGAGCGGTCACCGCCGCCACCAAGGTCGGCACCGGCTGGTGGGCGGCTCGGCGTGATGGAGTCGGCACGTGGGGTCGCCGACGGGCGGCGGCCATGTTGATCTCGCGTGGTGAGTTCTCGGTCGTGATCGCCGAGCTGGCCATCACGGCCGGGCTCGACAGCCGTATCGGGACGCTCACGGCTGCCTACGTCATGGGCCTCGCCATCGCCGGCCCGGTCGCAGTACGCGGTGTGGAAGCCGCCCGCGCCCGCCAGCGGAGAGCGACCGCCGACGTTTGACGGGGGCGGCGGTACCCGGGCCCCGGGTCCCGGGAACCCGGAGCTCACTAGGTTTTCGCCGATGGAGCTCACGACCGGTGACGACGGCAACCCTCGCTGCTGGTGGGGAGCGTCGTCCGGCGACTACGTCGCCTATCACGACACCGAGTGGGGATTCGGCGTCACCGAGGACCACCGGCTCTTCGAGAAGCTGTGCCTCGAGGGTTTCCAGTCAGGGCTCTCGTGGCTGACGATCCTTCGCAAGCGGGACAACTTCCGAGCCGCCTTCGCCGGCTTCGATCCAGTACGGGTCGCGGAGTTCGGGGAGGCGGACGTCGACCGGCTGCTGGCCGACGCCGGGATCGTCCGCCATCAGGGCAAGATCCGCTCCACGATCAACAACGCCGGCCGGGCGCTGGAGATGATCGACGAGTTCGGCTCTCTGGCGGCCTACTTCTGGCCGCACGCCGAGTGGGGCGATGCGCCAGCGGAGATCGCCGCGACGACCGAGACGTCGACGGCGCTGGCGAAGGATCTGAAGAGGCGAGGTTGGAGTTTCGTCGGACCGACCACCGTGTACGCGTTCATGCAGGCGATGGGCCTGGTGAACGACCACCTCGAGGGCTGCTGGGTGCGCGAGGAGGCTGAGCGCCGGCGGCGGGCAGCGGTCGGTCGAGTGCCTGGGCTCGGGTGAGCCGCCGGGCCACGGCGCTCCGTGTCCGCTGCTACGGATGGTCCGTCTCGAGCGCCTTCGCGATCTCGACGGCGCACGATCGAGGATCGCACGCGGTGGTGTCGATGGTCAGCGTCGAGACCTCGCGCCATGCGTCGAGGCGACGGACTCGCAACCTGGCCGCCTCGGCGTCGTCGACCGGCCGGCGGTGGGCATCGTCGTCCCGGCGGCTTCGAACCGTGGCGTCGGTCGCGTGCAACCACACCGTGGCGTGGCGTAGGAGCGCCTCCCTCCCGGCCGGATGATCGATCACGCTGCTGGCCGGGGAGAGCACGACAGGCTCGTTGCTGCCGACCGCGTCGAGGAAGAGGCGCAGCTCGAGGTGATGGAGGGCCTCGACCCCGTGCAGCTCGGCGTAGTCGCGACCGGTCATGCCAACCTCGTTGGTGAGGAGGTCGTCCGAATCGAGGTGCGGGCGGTCCAACAGCTTCGCCACCTGACGCCCCACCGTGGTCTTGCCGACCCCCATCTCGCCCACGAGCACGACATGGCTGGGCGGCTGCGGTTTGGTCACCGGGCGGAACCTAGAGGTCCGACCCGGCCCGTCGGTAGCCTCGCTGCACTCGAGGGAGGTCGAACATGACGGTGAGGGAGTCGAGATGACGAGGCCGGTGGTCCACGTCGAGGTGCGGGGCCTGGATGCTCCAGAGCTCCAGGAGTTCTACCGGGAGGTGTTCGGCTGGGAGCGAGACGACGCTCTCTCGATCGGTGACTACTCGGTGATGGGCATTGGCGAGGGCCGGCTCACTGCGGGGATCGGGCCGGTTCCCGACTGGAGCGCCCGGTCCGCCACCTTCTACATCCAGGTGGACGACATCGACGAGACGCTGGCCAGCATCGAGGCGGCCGGTGGCAAGGCGGTGATGCCGCGCACCGAAGGCCCGGCGTTCGGCGCCACCCACATCCTCGTGTTCACGTCCTTCGTCGACCCGGCCGGCAACCGGGTCGGCCTGGTGGAGACACCCAGGGACTAGCCGACAGTCGGGACCCGGAAGGGGCTGTATCGAGCCCCGTGTACAGTCGCTCGATGCCAGGCCTACCGCTCGAACCCGACGCCGATGCACGGCGAACACTCGGACTCGACGTGCTCGAGTTCGTCGACGAGTGGATCGCTCGGCGTGAGAAGGCGCCTGCATCGTGGCCGGAGGCCGACGATCGCTTGATCACGGCGCTGCTCGGGGAACCCGACGAAGACGGTCGAGAACTCCGCGGGTTGCTCGACACGATCGACCGGGCCACGCAGACCGGGTTCGACACGTCGGGCGGAGGCTTCCTGTCCTACATCCCGAGCGGTGGCCTCTATTCGGCGGCGCTCGGCTCACTCATCGGGGGGGTGACCAACCAGTACACCGGGGGCGCCCACGCCAGCCCTGGCATGGTGGCCATCGAGGAATCGGTGATCCAGTGGATGACCGGGCTCTTCGGTCTCCCAGCAGGCTCGGGTGGTGTGCTCGTGTCCGGCGGGTCGATCGCCAACCTGATCGCGGTCGTCACCGCCAGGTCCCGGTTTGGTGACGACTTCGCCGATGGTGTCGTGTACACGTCGACCCGGGCCCACCACTCGATCGAGAAGGCTGCCCGGATCGCCGGCATCGCCGGCGACCGAGTGCGGCTGGTCGACACGGACGGCGAGCGGCGACTCGACCCGGAAGCGCTGGAGCGCAGCATGGCCCAGGATGCCGCGCATGGCTTGCGACCGCTGATGGTGGCGGCGACGGCGGGAACGACCGACACCGGGGCCATCGATCCGTTCGACGCCTGCGCCGAGGCGGCCCGGGAGACAGGAGCGTGGTTCCACGTCGATGCCGCCTACGGGGGCTTCTTCCAGCTGACCGAGCGGGGCCGGGAGCGCCTCGCCGGGATCGAGCATGCCGATTCGATCACCGTCGACGCTCACAAGTCCCTGTTCTTGCCCTTTGGGATCGGCGGGTTGTTGGTGCGAGATCGGTCCGTGGTCGTCGAGGCACACGAGGGACGGGGTGCCTACATGCAGGACATCGTCAACGTCGAGCTGCCGCACTACCTGGAGATGGGGCCCGAGCTGACCCGGCCGAACCGGGGCATTCAGGTGTGGCTGGCGCTGCACCTCCACGGAGTTCGGCGATTTCGTGCGGAGCTCGATCGGATGATCGATCTCGCCGAGTACGCCGCCGACCGCCTGCAGGCGATCCCCGGCATCGAGCTGATCGGGGGGCCCGATCTCTCGATCGTGGTGTTTCGCGCCGCTGGAGGGAACGACGCCACTCGTGCGCTGCTCGATGCACTGGTCAGCTCGCGCGAGGTGCACGCGTCCAGCACCACCATCGACGACGTCGTCTACGTCCG
>JBPEXB010000256.1:0-3637 GCA_052032125.1 Acidimicrobiia bacterium | reverse complement strand
CGGTTGGCGTAGCGCTGGAGCAGCTGGCCGATGCCGGGCTCGCCCCGCCCGAAGAAGAAGTCGCCGACGATGGCGCCGATGACGGACAGGCCGGCGGAGATGCGGAGCCCGGCGAAGACGGCCGGGAGAGCGGCGGGGAACTGCAGCTTGACCAGCCGGGTCCAGCGGTTGGCGTGGTGCAGGGTGAACAAGTCGTGCATGCCGGGCTCGGCCGACTGCAGGCCGAAGAGCGTGTTCACGATGATCGGGAACAGCGAGATGATCACGCAGACCACCACCCGGGACACCGAGCCGAAGCCGAACCAGAACCCGATCAGCGGCACGATGGCCAGGATCGGGATGGCCTGGAGCGTCACCGCGTAGGGGAACACGGCTCGCTCGATGAACTTCGCCTGGCTCATGGCGGTGGCGAGGGTGAACCCGATGCCGATGGCGATGGCCAGCCCGATGAGGGCGATCTTGGTGGACGACCACAACCCGGCGAGCTGTTCGGTGAAGTTCTCCCAGTCGGCGAACCCGACTCGCCACACCTCGTGCGGTGGTTCGAGCAAGAAGCGGCGGCTCTCGTCCAGGAGCCCGTAGCTGATGAAGTACCAGATGCCGATGAGCACGGCGCCGAACACGATCGGCGGCACGAGTGCCTTGACGATGGAGGTGCCGCTGGGTCGCCAGCGGGTCGGCGCCTGGGGCAGCCCCGCTCCGCCTCCGGTCGCCAGGTCGCTCAGCGGGACCGCGTCGGGGATCTTGGTGTCGCTCATGCGTGGGCTCCCAGCAGGGCTGCCGAGACCTCGCCATTCATCTCGGCGAACGCCGGATCGAAGCGCAGTTCCGGCTTGCGCGGGTACGGGAAGGGGATCTCGTAGCTGGCGACGATGGTGCCGGGCCGCGACGACATCACGTGCACGGTGCTCGAGAGGAACACCGCCTCCGGGATCGAATGCGTGATGAAGAGCCCGGCGAACTGCTCACGAGCGAAGAGGCTCAGCGTCTCCTCGTTCAGCCGCTCCCTGGTGATCTCGTCGACAGCGCCGAACGGCTCGTCGAAGAGGAACACGGGCGGCTCGAGGGTGAGCGTGCGAGCAAGCGACACCCGCATCTTCATGCCGCCCGACAGCGACTTGGGGTAGTGGTTCTCGAAGCCCGAGAGGCCGACCAGCTTGATCGCATCCGAGGCAAGCTTGCGTCGCTCGTCGGCGTCGTAGCCGTGCAGCTCGGCAAGCAACTCCACGTTGCCTTGCACGGTCCGCCAGGGGAGCAGTGTGGCGTCCTGGAACACGTACCCCAGGTGCTCGCGGTCGACCTCGACGGTGCCTGAGGACTGCTCGAGCAAGCCCGAGGCGATCCGCAGGAGCGTGGATTTCCCGCACCCGGAGGGGCCGACGATCGTGACGAACTCGCCGCGACGGACGTCGAAGGAGATGTCGCGCAACGCCTCCGTCCCGTCGGGGAACGTCATGGCGATGTCGCTGAATGACAGTGCGGCTGCACCGTTTCCGCCCACAGAGCCCCTCTGCCCGCTGTGCCGGGCAACGGTAGCCGATGCGTTCCGGTCCCGCGGAGCCGTGACCGGGGCCTTCTGTGCCAGGGTGGAGCCCACATGGCGCGCACGCCTCTGAACGTCCTGCTGCTCGATGCCTACCCAGCCGACGGTGCCGGCGCCGCCGTCGTGAGCGATGTTCGCGACCAGCTGGAGGCGAGCGGCCACGCCGTTCGTCACCGCTCGCTGGCCGAGTTCCCTCCGTTCATGACGGCGGAGGAACGAGCTGCCTATCACGGCGACCAGCCGCTCATCGCCGACGACACACTGGCCGCGGCTGACGACGTGCGGTGGGCGACCGCCCTGGTCTTCGCCTATCCGACGACGACGGGCACGGTGCCGGCCTTGCTCAAGGGGTGGCTGGAGCGCGTGCTGGTGCCAGGCGTCGGCTTCGTGCTCGACGACGAGGGCAAGGTGGCACCCGGCATGCCGCAGATCGTGCGCCTCGGCGTGATGACCACCCGCCCCGGACGCCGCCCTCGCCGCGACGGTGGCCGCCGAACGATCATGCGCACGATCCGGCTCAACTGCGCTCGCCGCTGCCGCCGCACGTGGGTGTCGATCCCGGAGTCACGTGCGGCGTCGGCCCGAGCCCGCATCGTGGCCACCTTCGGCCGGTGGTGATGGAAGCGAGGCGCAGTCAGGCGACTGCGTCGCGGACTCGGTCGTGGGCGCGCTCGAGGTGGGCCGCCAGTTCGGCAGGGCTGCGGCGATCGAGCCGGTAGAGGCTCACCCAGTGCATCCTCGCACCGGCTCGGCAGAGTCCGAGGATGTCGCCCTGAAGGTGGTGCTTGCCCGGCTCGCCCTGCAGGGCATTGACCCACTTCGAGGAACCGTGGCTGGTCACCGCCACCAGATGCTCGACCGACAGCAGCGGCGAGGGTGCGTCGCCGTCGAGGCTCGGCCCGAGCCGGCGCTGCACCCAGTCGAGGAGCACCGCCGGGAACCCGCCCCACCAGGTCGGGTAGACGAGGGCCATGATCGAGGCTCCTGCGAGGTCATCAGGTCCGGGATCTGCGCCGTCGTAGAGGCGGTGGACGATCGAGGTCACCCCGGCCTCACCGAGCCCACCGAGGGTCGATGCCAGCAGCGCTTCGTTGTAGCTGGACCGCAGTGGGTGCGCCTGGATCACGAGAGCGCGCATCGGCGGAGCGTACTCCGCCAGCTGTCCGAGAAGGTCGCCCCTCGCGGGTGCGAGCCGCACGTGGGGTTGGACTCGTCACTCATGACTGCGAGGACGACGTCCGAAGCTCGGTAGGCTCGAGCCTCTGGCGAAGGAGCGACCATGAAGACCGGCGTGTTCTTGTTTGGCGGGGTGGAGCTCGATGACGCCGGGTCGGGTCCGCCTGCTCCCACCGATCGCCGCCAGAGCAACGAGCACATGTGGGCCGCCACGGAGCGCATCCTCGACATGGGCGTCGCCGCCGAGCGGCTCGGTTACGACAGCTTCTGGCTCACCGAGCATCACTTCCAGTACGAGGGGTACGAGGTCACCCCCAATGCGCTCCTGATGGGGGCGGTGCTGGCAGAGCGCACCGAGCGTCTGCGGCTTGGCGCCATGTTCAACATCCTCACCCAGTGGCATCCGCTCCGGTTCGCCGAGGACTTCGCCACCCTGCACAACCTGTCCGGCGGCCGGGCCATCCTCGGGATCGGCCGGGGGACCGTGCCTCGCGAAGCGGAGAACTTCGGCACCGTCATCGGCAGCTTCGACAACCCCGACGCCCAGCTGGCCGACAAGCTCAACCGCCAGCGGTTCGCCGAGGCCATCGAGGTGGTGCTGATGGCGCTGGAGGAGGAGTCGTTCTCCTACAAGGGCGACGTGTTCACGTTTCCCACCCCCGGCATCCCCGACCGGGGCGGGTACGTCGAGGAGCTGTCGCTGGTGCCGCGCCCGCTGCATCCGTACGAGATCTGGCAGGCGGTGACCAGCCCTCCCACCCTGGAGGAGGTCCCCAAGCGCGGGTTCGGTGCGGTGTTCTGGCTCAAGCACCACGCCTTCGTGAAGCAGTGGTGGGAGCGGTACGGCGAGATCTACGCCGAGCACCACGACGAGGAGCTGGCTTCTTCGGACCGGCGCCTGCTGGTCGTCTGCACCTG
>JBPEXB010000255.1:0-24617 GCA_052032125.1 Acidimicrobiia bacterium | reverse complement strand
GTGATGTACATCACGGTCCGCACCACGTCGGCGGCCGAGCCGCCCAGCTCGGCGAGCGCGGCGATGGCGATCGCTCCGCACAGCAGCATCTGGTCATGCGCCGACTCGGGCAGCTCGACGTCGTCGGGTGGGATCGGGGCGGTCCCGGCCACCTCGATCCGGTTGCCGACGCGCACCGCCCGGCTGAAGCCATACCGCTCCTCATAGGGCGATTGCGAGTGCGCATAGGCCCGGGACCCCGCAGCGACCGCGCTCAACAGACTCGAGAGTCGCGAGGATCCCGATGGTTGGGCTTGGCGGGCTGGCTGATCTTCGGGGAAGGGACCGGCGAGCAGCCCGACCACGGTCTCGCGAACCGTGGGCAGGTCGGTGCCCAACGCGTTGAGGAGCTTGGCAGCAGATCCCTCGGGCACTCTGATCAGCCCGAGGAGGATGTGCTCGGTCCCGATGTAGTTGTGGCCGAGCTGGAGCGACTCACGAAGGCTGAGCTCCAGGGCCCGCTTCGCCCGCGGCGTGAACGGGATGTGACCGGACGGAGCCTCGCTGCCCTCACCGACTGTTTCACGGACATGGGCTCTCACCGCCTCCAGCTCGACGCCGAGGTCGCCGAGGGCCCTTGCCGCCACCGCGCTGTCGTCGTGGAGCAGCCCGAGCAAGAGGTGCTCCGTCCCGATGAAGTTGTGGCTGAGGAGCCTCGCCTCCTCCTGCCCGAGCACGACCACCCGGCGGGCCCGGTCGGTGAAGCGCTCGAACATGATCTCCCCTCAGCCGAGGATGCGGCGGGCACTCTCGACGTCGTGCCCGATCTGCGTCACGAGCGCCTCGACACCGTCGAAACGCATCTCGTCCCGCAGGCGTTCCACGAACCACACCCGCAACTCGCGACCATAGAGATCGAGGTCCTGGTCCAGGAGGTGCGTCTCGACGACGACGGTGCCTCCCCCGAAGGTCGGGCGCACGCCGACGTTGGTCACGGCGTCGTAGACAATGCCGGCCACCCCGGCTCGCACGGCGTAGACGCCGTTGGCCGGAAGCGCCGTGCGCTCGTCGAAGTTCACGTTGGCGGTGGGGAACCCGATGGTCCGACCGCGCTTGTCCCCCTCGATGACCTCCCCACGCAGCTCGTAGGTCCTGCCGAGCAACTCGTTGGCCTCGACGATCTGCCCCTCGCCGAGCAGCGTGCGGATGGTGGTCGACGAGATCGGACCCCCGTCCTCTTCGAGCAGCTCCACCGAGTCGACCTCGAATCCGTACCCGATGCCGGCGCGACGCAGCGTGTCGATGTCACCGGCCCGCTGGGCGCCGTACCGGAAATCCGTGCCCACGGCAACGAGTCGGGCGTTGAAAGCCCCCACGAGAACCTTGCTGACGAACCCTTCCGGCGAGGTCGTGCGAATCTCCTCGAAGGGGAGTACGCCCACATGGTCGATGCCGAGCGACTCGAAGATCTCGATCCGTTGCGCAACGGTCGTCAGCATGCGAGGGGCGTGCGCCGGGCTGACCACCGACCGAGGATGCACGTCGAAGGTGAGCGCCACCTGCTCGATACCGGCGTCCTCCGCTCGCTCGGCGACGTCGGCCAGGACCGCCTGGTGGCCGCGGTGGACGCCGTCGAACACGCCGATGCTGACCGCAGCACCCTCGGCCGGCGCCGGCCCCCACGTCTGGGGATCACCGGTCCACACCTTCATGTGAGCACGACCTCCGGAACCAGCTCGCTGCCGACGACACGGTAGACGCCGACGAGCCGCCCATCGGCGACCGCCGTCACGTGCTGATCCTCGCCGGCGTCGAGATCGCCGAGCGGCAGCTTCCGGCCATGGCGCGCCTGCTCCACGAGGGGCGCCGCCAGCTCACGAGCGGGCAGCGCGCCCAGCGCCTGGAGGGGGTGCACCAGCGCCTCGTCGAGCCGGTCCTCCGCGGCCAGCATCTCGAGATCGTCGATCCGCCAGGCGTTGCGCACCTCCAGCGACCCGTTGCGCACCCGGCGCAGGGCGGTGAGGTGGGCCCGCCCTCCCAGGGCCTGGGCGATGTCGTCGGCCAGTGTGCGGATGTAGGTCCCGCTGCCACAGACCACTCGGAAGGACACCTCCGGGTACGGACCCGGCGCGAAGCCTTCGATGTCGATGCGATGGACGGTGACCGGCCGAGCCGGACGCTCGACCTCCTTCCCCTCCCGGGCGAGCTCGTAGAGCCGGCGACCTCCGATCTGCACGGCCGAGACCATCGGCGGTACCTGGAGGATGTCGCCGACGAACCGGCCGACGACGGCTTCGACATCGGCCTGGTCGATGCTCATCGGCGTGCGATCGAGGATGGCCCCATCGGCGTCGAGGGAATCGGTGGCGACACCGAAGCAGGCGGTCGCGACGTACTCCTTCCGCTGGCCCTGGACGAAACGCAGCAGCCGGGTGGCCCTCCCCAGCGCCACCACGACGAGCCCGGTCGCCATGGGATCGAGGGTGCCGGCGTGACCGACCTTCTTGAGACCGAAGATCCGCCGCACCTTGGCCACGACGTCGTGCGAGGTCCAGCCGCCGTCCTTGTCCACCAGCAGGAACGACGGGTCGGTCGTCATGAGAGCCGGCGCCGCACCTCGCCGATCGCCTGGTCCAAGTCGTCATGGCTGAACCCAGAGGCGTTGTGATGTCCCCCTCCACCGAGCGCCGCCGCGATGGCGGACACGTCGACGCGCCCACGCGAACGCAGGCTGACCTTCCAACCTCCCCCGACCTGTTCCTTGGCCAGTGCGGCGACATCGGCTTCTCTGGCCACGCGCACCGCGTCGATCAGCGGATCGGTGTCGGCCAGCGCCACGGCGTGCCCCGTGAGGTCTTCCTGGGTGACGTAGGACCAGATGAAGGACAGCTCCTCGTCCAACACGGCCCGGCTCAGCACGGCGCCTGCGACGGCGAGATAGCCGAACGGCACCGACTCGTACACGGCTTGACCGATCACCTCGGGCCGGGCGCCTGCCTCCACGAGGCGAGCGGCGACCTGGAGGACGTCGGGAGTGGTGTTCGAGTACTGGAACCGCCCGGTGTCGGTCACCAGTCCCACGTGGAGGGCGGTGGCCGCCTCGGGCGTCAGCTCCCACCCGATGGCCTCGATGAGGTGGAAACACAGTTGGGCGGCGGCGCCGGCCGTCGGATCGTTGACGATCACGTCGCCGAAGCCGGTGGTCGAGAGGTGGTGGTCGATCATGACGACCTGCTCGGCCCGCCCGGCGACCGCCGCCAGCTCGCCGATCCGCTCGAGGTCGCCCACATCGAAGGTGACCAGCACGTCGGGGTCTTCCAGGTCGACCGGGTCCACCACCGGGCTGGCGTCGAGGAACGAGAAATGCTCCGGCATGGTGAAGCCTCCGCCAAATGAGGCATGGGCCACCTTGCCGTGGGCCCGAGCGACGTGCGCCAGCGCCAGCGACGAGCCGAGCGAGTCGCCGTCGGGTCCGACGTGGCCCGTCACGACGATGGACTCGGCTGCTTTCACGATGGCGGCGGCCTTTCGGAGTCCCGACTCGATCTCAGGCTTCATCGCCGCCCCCGTGAATCTCGCGCAGGATGCGATCGATCCGCTCGCCCTGCTCGATGCTCGGGTCGATCACGAATCGCAGCTCGGGAAGGTACTTGAGCCGGACCCGCCCGCCGACGGCCGACCGCACCCGGGCCGCCGCGGCGGCCAGCGCCGCCGCCGTGCCCTCGCGGACATCGTCATCGCCCAGGACCGAGTAGTAGACGACGGCGTTGCGGAGGTCGGGAGCCGTCTCCACGCCGGTGATCGTGAGGAAGCCGAGTCGCGGATCCTTGAGATCGCTGACCTCGTCGGCGATCGCCTCTCTGAGGATCTCGTTGACCCTCCGCATCCGCTGGCTGGGCCCTCGCTTGCTCATGCTCCCGGCTCCTCGAGATAGGAGACCTCGACACCCAAGACCTCGACGCCGTCGACCTCCTCGATCAGCGTGCGCACTGCGTGGATGGCCATGTCCAATTGTGACGCCTGCGACGAGACGATCCCAACCCCGATGCCCGCACGCTGCCACTGGTCCTGGTGGTCGATCTCGGCGAAGGCCACCGGGTAGGCCTTGCGGACGGCGGTCGAGAGGTGCTTCATCCGATGGCGTTTGGCCTTCAGGGAATGCACGTCACGAAGCCTCAGATCGATGCGTACGGCCGCCGCATGCAGCGTCGCCACACGCGCTCCTACGTGGCGGCGATCTCGTCGATCCGGTACGCCTCGATGACGTCGCCTTCCTTGACGTCGCGGAACCGTTCGAGGCCGATGCCGCACTCGAAGCCGGACGCCACCTCTGGCACGTCGTCCTTGAAACGACGCAGCGAGGCGATCTGACCGTCGTAGATCACGATCCCGTCGCGGACCAGGCGAGCCTTGGCGTTCCTCTGGATGACGCCGTCCGTGACGTAACAACCGGCCACCGCACCGAGGCGGGGCACCCGGAAGATGGCGCGAACCTCGGCGTTGCCGAGCACCTGCTCCACCTCTTCCGGCGCCAGGCCGGCGACCAGCATCTGCTCGATCTCATCGAGAAGCTCGTAGATGATGGCGTAGGTGCGGAGCTCGACCCCCTTGGCCTCGGCGGCCCGACGGGCGTTGGCGTCCGGGCGCACGTTGAAGCCGATGACCACCGAGTCGGTGGCGTCGGCCAGCGTGACGTCGTTCTCGTTGATCCCACCGACGGCTGCGTGAACCACGGTCACCCGGCCGCCCTCGCGAACGATCTTGCCCACCGACTCGCGGATCGCTTCCACCGAGCCGTCGGCGTCGGCCTTGATGATGAGGCGCAGCTCCGCCTCGTCCTGCGTCCGCAGCTGCTCCAGCAGTTGCCCGAGGCGCTCGCGGGCACTCGGCACGACCAGGTTCTCGCTCCGGAGCTCCTCGAGGCGCTCGGCCGCCATGGCCCGTGCCTCTTTGTCGTTCTTGGCCACTTCGAACTGATCACCGGCTGCCGGCACGTCGGACCATCCGGTCACCAGCACCGGAGTCGACGGTCCGGCTTCCTTGATCCGGTCCCCTTTGTCGTTGGTCATCGCCCGGACCCGGCCGCTCACTGCACCGGACACGATCGCATCGCCCTGCCGCAGCGTGCCGCGCTGCACGATCACGGTGGCGATCGCTCCGAGGCCCTTGTCGAGATGGCTCTCGATGACCACCCCGGAGGCGGGGGCCTTCGGGTTGCCCTTGAACTCTTCGACCTGAGCGAGCAGGTCGATCATCTCCAGCAGCGTCGGGACGTTGTCTCCGCTGAGGGCGGACAGCTCCACCGACACGGTCTCACCACCCAACTCCTCGGTGACGAGCTCGTACTCGGTGAGCATCGCCCGCACGTTGTTCGGATTCGCGCCCTCGACGTCCATCTTGTTGATGGCCACGATGAGCGGCACGCCGGCCGCCTTGGTGTGGCTGATCGCCTCGGCGGTCTGCGGCATGACGCCGTCATCGGCCGCCACGACCAGGATCACGATGTCGGTCACCTCGGCGCCGCGAGCACGCATGGCCGTGAAGGCCTCGTGGCCCGGAGTGTCGATGAACGTCAGCTTCCGGTCGTTGACGTCGACCTGGTAGGCACCGATGTGCTGGGTGATCCCGCCGGCTTCGCCCTCGACCACGTTGGCGTTGCGAATCGTGTCGAGCAGCGTGGTCTTGCCGTGGTCGACGTGACCCATCACGGTGATGACGGGCGGGCGGTCGACCAGGTCAGCCTCGTCGTCGTCGAAGACCCGCTTCGGCTTGACCAGCGGTTCCTCGGCCTTCAACTCGGCCTCGGTGTACTCGATGTCCACGAGGTAGCCGAACTTCTCGGCCAGGGGCTCGATCGCCTCGGCGGGGACTGGCGCCACGGCCGCGGCCATGTGACCCATGCTGAGCAACGTGCGCACCACCTCGCCGAGCGGGCGGCGCATGGCCCGAGCCATCTCCTGGACCGACACATCGGAGGCCACGGTGATCAGCTCGAAATCTTCCTCGGGCACCGGCTCGGTCGGCACCTCGGGCTCGGGCTCCGGCTCGGCAGGCGCATCGAGGGAGCCTTCGCGATCGATGAAGGACTCGAGGTCGAGCTCACCATCGGTGAGCACGGTCCCCGTGGACACGGGCGGCGCAGGAGCGGGCTCAGCCTGCGGCTCGGGAGCCGGCTCGGGCTGTGGTTCCGGCTCGGGCTCGGCGGGCGCCTCGGGCTCGGCACCGGCCAGGGCACCGCGGACGCGCTCGACCTCGTCCGCCTCCAGGCCTGAGGAGGCCGTCTTGACCTCGTAGCCCAGCTCCTGGGCCTTCGCCAGGACTTCCTTCGATTCGAGGCCGAGTTCCTTGGCCAGTGCGTGGATTCTCGTCTTGGCCATCTAGGCAGTCTCTTCTTCCTCGGCTGATGCTTCTTCCGTCGCCTCGCCGGCGGACTCGTCGGCAGGCGCCTCGTCGTCGGATGGGTCGACGGATTCGTCGGCTGCAGCCTCTTCGGGGGTTGCCTCGGCCTCGGCGGGCTCGGCAGGCTCTGGCTCCTCGGCCGGCTGCGCGGCTTCGGCGGGTTCCTCGACCGTGGCGTCGGCGCTGTCTTCGGCGGCCGGCGTCTCGTCGGTTGCCTGCTCTGTTCCGTCGGCGGGCGCAGCAGCCGTTGCGTCGGCGCCCTCGGCGGGTGCCTCCGCTGCGACCGCACCCTCGGGCGCGCCTCCGGCCTCGCTTCCCTCGGCTGCGGCGGCCTCTTCCGGGGGCTCCTCGGGTGGTGGCGGGGCATCGGAGCGAATGTCGACGCGATATCCGGTGAGGCGGGCCGCCAGGCGGGCGTTCTGGCCCTCCTTGCCGATGGCGAGCGAGAGCTGATGCTCGCTCACGATCACCACGGCGGCCTTCTCCTCCTCGTCGATCTGCACTTCGCGCACCTTGGCCGGTCCGAGCGCTTCGGCGATGAACTGGGCCGTGTCCTCGCGCCACTGCACGACGTCGACCTTCTCGCCTCGCAGCTCGTTCACCACCTGGCGCACGCGTGAGCCCCTGGCGCCCACACAGGCACCCTTCGGGTCCACGTTCGGGTCGTTCGACGACACCGCGATCTTGGTCCGGTGACCGGCCTCGCGAGCGATCGCCCGGATCTCGATCGTGCCGTCGAGCAGCTCGGGGACCTCCAGCTCGAGGAGCCGGCGGACGAAGTCGGGATGGGAACGAGACACCACGATCTGCGGGCCTTTGGTCTCACGACGGACCTCGAGGATCAGTGCCTTGACCCGGGCGTTGCGCTCCAGCCGCTCGTAGGGGATCCGCTCGGACCCCGGCATCATCGCCTCGGCGTTCCCGAGATCGAGGATGGTGTAACGGTTGTCGTGCTGCTGTACGAGCCCGGTCACAAGGTCGCCGTCGCGACCTTCGTACACGTCGAAGACCTGCTCACGCTTGGCCTCGCGGAGGCGCTGGGCGATGACCTGCTTGGCGGTGGTGGCAGCGATCCGGCCGAAGTCGTCCGGCGTGTCCTCCCACTCGCGCACGACGTTGCCGTCCTCGTCGAGCTCCTGGGCGTACACGATGATGTCGCCGCCGTCGGCGTCGATGGTGACCCTTGCTTCCTCGGCGGCGCCGGGGCTGCGCTTGTAGGCGGAGACGAGCGCGTTGGCGAGGGCATCGAGGATCGTGTCCACCGGTATGCCTCGCTCGCGTTCGAGCAGCTCGAGCGCTTCCATGACTTGAAAATCGATCTTCATGAGCTCACCCCGATTTCTGACCGGGCTTCGGTGTCTTCTTCCACTCGAACACGGTGCGTGCCGACTGCACCTGCTCGTACGTCATGCGACGTGCTTCGCCCTCGACCGTCATCTCGAATCCGGCCGGGTCGACCGCCGCCAGCGTGCCCTGGTGCGTCCTGGCTCCGGCCACCTCGTCACGCGTCTTGACCTTGATCTCCCGGCCGATGGCCTTCTCGTAGTGGCGGGGGCGCTTCAGCGCCCGCTCCAACCCGGGCGACGACACCTCGAGCGTGTAGGACTCCTCGAAAGGCTCCGACTCGTCCAGCAGCCTCGACAGCGCCCGGCTCACGCGAGCGAGCCGGTCGACTCCGACGCCTTCTTCGGCATCGACGGTGACTCTCACGACGCGCGGGCCAGACCCGACGACCTCCAAGTCGTCGAGCTCGAGATGCTCGGCTGCGAGATAGTCCTCGCACACCCGCCAGAGCTGCTCGGTCGCCGTGGTCACGCTTCGCCGTTCCCTTCTCGTCCTCGAACACGTGCTTGGGCCTGCGCCGGCACATCAGGGCCAACAAAAAAAGCGGGCGGGGCGCCCACTTTGCAGCACAAAGTCACGTCCTTCGAATGTGACAGGCATTATAGCAAAGGCACGGCTGGCGCAGGCGGCGGCCGTCAGCGGTTCACGACCTCGCTGACCTGGGACTTCAGCGGATGCGGGCGTCGGCGACGTGGCGCGCGACGACGTCCGCCGCCCCGTCCAGCGGAACCGTCTCCTCGATGGATCCGTCGCGGGATCGAAGCTCGACCTCGCCCGACGCCAGACCACGCGGTCCGACGGTCACCCTCAGCGGGATGCCCACCAGCTCGGCGTCGCTGAACTTCACCCCGGGTCGCTCGTTGCGATCGTCGAGGATGGCGTCGACGCCCGCCTCGCGGAGGCGCCGGTAGAGATCCTCTCCTGCCTCGAGCGGAGCTCCTTCGTCGGGTCGCAACACCGTGATCACCACCTCGAACGGCGCCACCGTCATCGGCCAGACGATCCCCTTCTCGTCGTGGTGGATCTCGATGATGGCGGCCATCGCCCGACCGACGCCGATGCCGTACGAGCCCATGACCAGCGTCACCGGATCCCCCTGCTCGTCGAGCACGGTGGCGCCCAGCGCCTCGGCGAAGCCCCGCCCGAGCTTGAAGATGTGACCGACTTCGATGGCGGTGATGATCGAAAGCACACCGTCCTCGCAGCGAGTGCACCGCTCCCCGGCCGACACGCTGCGCACGTCGAGCCACTGCGTCACCTTGATGTCCCGCTCGACGTCGACGCCCCGGAGGTGCCAGTCGTCCTCGTTGGCGCCGGTCACCATGTTGGTCCGGCCCGCCAGCGCAGGGTCGGCGATGACCGGCAGATCGGCCCCGACGGCGCCCAGGCTGCCCGGATGGGCACCGAGCGCCGCCACGATCTCCTCGTCGGTGGCCGGGCGGAGGTCGGCGACCCCGGTGCCGTCGACGAGTTTCTGGATCTCGAGATCGTGGTCGCCCCGCAGGCACACGAGCGTGAGCGTGCCGGCGATCATGTAGACGAGGGTCTTGATCTGACGGTCGGCTGCCGTGTGCTCACCCACCTCGGCCAGTGCGGCGATGGTGCGGATGCCCGGCGTCGGGAAGCGCTCCGGGTCGTCGGTCCATGGTTCGTCCACGACCGGGTCGAGCCGCGACACGGCCCGCTCCAGGTTGGCCGAGTACTCGCCGTTGCTACACCGGGCGATGCGATCCTCACCCATGACCGACTCGACCATGAACTCGATGGAGTCGTTGCCGCCCATGTTGCCCGACGACGCCTCGACGGGGATGGCCTGCAGCCCGAACCGCTCGAAGATCTTCAGATAGGCCTGGTGATGCCGGTCGAACTGGACGTCGAGGCCGGCTTCGTCGAGGTCGAACGAGTACGAGTCCTTCATGGTGAACTCGCGCACCCGCAAGAGGCCCGACTTGGGTCGCGCCTCGTCCCGGAACTTGGTCTGGATGTGATACCAGAGCTGCGGCAGCTCCTTGTACGAGCTGAGCTCTGCCGCCAGGTGGGTGAAGATCTCCTCGTGGGTCCACGCCAGCAGCAGATCGCCGCCTCGCCGGTCCTCGAACTTCACGAGGATGCCTTCGACGTCGTCGTAGCGGCCGGTCTTCCGCCACACCTCGGCCGGGTGCACGACGGGCAGCAAGAACTCCTGGCCCCCGATGGCATTCATCTCCTCGCGGATCACCGCGCTGACCTTGCTCGCCACCCGCTGGCCGAGCGGCAGCAGCGAGTAGGAGCCGGCCATCAGCTGACGGATGAATCCGCCGCGCACCAGCAGTCGATGGCTGGGCGCCTCGGCGTCCGCGGGATCGTCGCGAAGAGTGGGGATGAACATCTGCGACCAGCGCATGGGAGCCGAGCCTAGAGCCTGCGGCTCCACGCTCGGCCGTATTTGGTACTCAGTACCCAGTACTCGGTACTCGATACGGACTGATCGGCGGACGCGCCGATCAGTCGCCTGCTGCGGTCTCTGCCACTGCGGCCTTGCGGGCGGCCGTGTTGTTGGCGTCCCCTTGAATCTCCAGCAGCTGCTCGCGATCGGCAGCGGCCATCTCGGCGGCCGAGACGTCGGCGGCGGCCAGGCGGGCCTCGGCGCCCTCCTCGACCAGCTTCTGCGCCTCCTCGAGCAGGGCATCGACCATCTCGTCCTCCGGCACCACCCGCACGACCTCGCCCTTGATGAACAGGTGACCGCGCCCGCGCCCGGCCGCGATCCCGATGTCGGCCTCCCGTGCCTCGCCGGGGCCATTGACCACGCAGCCCATGACGGCCACCTGGATGGGGAGCTCGGCGGCTTCCAGCTTCTCCTGCGCCTCCTGGGCGACGGCCAGGACGTCCACCTCGGCACGACCGCAGCTGGGGCAGGCGATCAGGTCGAGCCCGCTCCGCTCCCGCAGGCCCAGATACTCGAGCAGCGACCGGCCGGCCTTGGCCTCCTCGACCGGATCGGCGGTGAGTGAGAAGCGGATCGTGTCGCCGATCCCTTCCAGCAGGAGTGTCCCGATCCCCGCCACCGACTTGATCAAACCGCCGGGCGGAGGGCCGGCTTCGGTGACCCCGAGGTGGAGCGGGTAGTTCACGGTCTCCGACAGGAGCCGATACGACGCCACCATCGAAGGCACGTGCGAGTGCTTCACCGAGATCTTGATGTCGTCGAAGTCGACTTCGTGGAAGTAGGCGATCTCCTTGAGGGCCGACGCCACCAGGGCCTCCGGAGTCGCCGAGCCGTACTCCTTCATGAGATCCTTGTCGAGGCTGCCGGCGTTCACGCCGACCCGGATGGGGATGCCCCGATCCTTGGCCTCCCGAGCCACCGCCTTGATCTGCTCGGGTTTGCGGATGTTCCCGGGATTCAGGCGCAGCCCGTCCACCCCGGCCTCCATGGCGGCCAGCGCCAGCCGGTACTGATAGTGGATGTCGGCGATGATCGGCACCGGCGAGCGCGGCATGATCTCCGCCAGGCCTTGGGCAGCGTCGGCGTCGTTGCAGGTGATGCGGACGATGTCGGCGCCGGCGGCCGCCAGTGCGTAGACCTGGGCGAGCGTGCCATCGACGTCGGCGGTCTTGGTGGTCGTCATCGACTGAACCGACACCGGGGCGCCGCCGCCCACCGGCACCTTGCCGACGTGAATCATCTTGGTGTGTTCTCGGGCCGTCATGCTGCCTCGCTCGTCACACGCATCGTAGGGGTGCCGGGACGTACCCCGGCCGGGTCACAGGGAGATCGGGTTCGAGACGTCGAGCACGATGGCGACCACGCCCAGGAACAGCATCAGGGCGATGACTGCTGCCGCCACCGGGATCAGCCGGCGGATGTTGACCTCTCGTCCGGTCACCTTCTCCCACAAGGCCACCGCGAAGTGCCCGCCGTCGAGCGGGTACAGCGGCAGCCCGTTGAAGATGCCGAGGATGATGTTGACCGAGGCGAGGATGAACACGACGTTGCCGATCCCGACCTGGTTGGCCTGAGCACCGATCTGCACGAGGCCGATCGGGCTGACCGGCCGGATCTCGTCCGACACCTCGGTGTTGCCGAACAGCGCCCCGCCGAGCTCGACCAACGCAGAGGGTCGGACGATGCGCCCGATCGCCTGGAACGATTGGTCGATGATCGTGATCTCCGCCCGCCCGGCGAGGCCCAAGGCCCGGAAGGGGCCGATCGAGGTCTGCTCGACGCCAGGAGAGACGCCGAGGAAGCCGACGAGCTCGCCGGATACCGGGTTCGAGGCGGCGAGGGTGGCCTGCAAGCCGGTTCGCTGTCCATCGCGGAGCACGGAGATCGTCACCGTCTCGTTGGGACGGGCGGCGATGACCTCCACCGCCTCCTCCCACGTCTCCACATCGATACCGTCGATGGCCACGATCTGGTCGCCCTCGAGCAACCCGGCCTCGGCGGCAGGGGTCGGCACACCGGCCGACAGCTCCGGCCGGACCTCGCCGATCGTGGTCGTCGGCTCCGTGAGCCCTGAGAACCAGAACAGCAGGAACAGGAGCAGGAAGGCCATGGCGAAGTTCAGCGCCACGCCGGAGAGGACGACGACCGCCTTCTTCCAGAAGACCTGTTCCCGATAGGTGCGGCCGATGTCGGCCTCGTCGACCTCTTCGAGCGGGTTCATCCCGACGATTCGGACGTAGCCGCCGAACGGGATCGCCTTGACGCCGAACTCGGTCTCGCCCCGCTGGACCGACCAGAGCTTGGGCCCGAACCCGAGGAAGAACTCGGTGGCCTTCATCCCGGTGGCCCGGGCCGCGAAGTAGTGGCCGGCCTCGTGGACCATGATGAACAGGGCGATCGCCACGATCATCAAGATTCCGCCGGCCACCGTGCCTCCTGTGTCGATGCCGGGGCCAAGTATCCCGGCTCCATGAATCTATCGGGACTCGACGAGGTCTTCCGCAGTCCTCCGCGCCCGGGCGTCGGCCTCCACGACCACGTCCAGCGAGTCGATGGGGCACACCTCGGTGCGCTCCAGCACGCCTTCGATGGTGCCGGCGATGTCGAGGAACCCGATCCGACCGTCGAGGAACGCCGCCACGGCGACCTCGTCCGCGGCGTTGAACGTGGCGGGATGCACTCCGCCGGTGCGGCCGGCGTGATACGCCAGGTCGAGGGCGGGGAAGGTGGCCCGGTCCGGCGCCTCGAAGGACAGCTGGTGGGCAGTCAGGTCGAAGGGCTCCACGACGCCGGGCGACCGAGCGGGGTGCGTGATGGCGTACTGGATCGGGATCCGCATGTCCGTGGCGCCCACATGGGCCTTGAGCGACCCATCGACGAACTCCACGAGCGAGTGGACGATGCTCTGGGGGTGGACGACCACGTCGATGCGGTCGTAGTCGATACCGAAGAGGAAGTGCGCCTCGATCACTTCCAGACCTTTGTTGACGAGGGTGGCCGAGTCGACCGTGATCCTGGGCCCCATCGACCACGTGGGATGGGCCAGTGCCTCGTCGGCGGTCACGGCGGCGAGATCCTCGGTGCTCTTGCCGCGAAACGGCCCGCCCGAGGCCGTCAGCACCAGCCGGGACACATCGTCGGACGACTCACCGACCAGGCACTGGAAGAGCGCCGAGTGCTCGGAGTCGATCGGGATCATCTCGGCGTGCTCGGCGGCGGCCAGCACCAGCGGCCCGCCGGCGACGAGGCTCTCCTTGTTGGCGAGCCCCAGCCGGTTGCCGGCTTCGAGGGCGGCGAGAGAGGCCTCCAGGCCGGCAGCCCCGACGACACCGTTGATGACCGTGCATCCGTCCTGGCGGGCCAGGTCGATCAGTGCCTCGCCACCTGAGGCGTATCGGGTGCCGAAGCGCTCTCGGAAACGTGCATGGTCCCCCGGCTCAGGCTCGACGGCGACGATCCGGGCCTGGGCGTGCCGCTCGGCGATGGCTGCCAGGTCGTCGCCCGCCCGGCGAGCGGCGACGCCTCGGACGTCGACGCCGAGTCGCTCGGCGACCTCCAGCGATTGTTGTCCGATCGAACCCGTTGCCCCGAGGACAACGACCGGTCTCACAGGTAATCGAACCAGCGGAACAGCAGGTAGGCGGCGGGGATGGTGAACAGGAACGCGTCGATGCGATCGAGCACCCCTCCGTGTCCCGGCAGGACCGAGCCCATGTCCTTGATGCCCAGCAGGCGTTTCACCGTGGACTCGGCCAGATCGCCGAGCGGCCCGAAGAGGCTGATGGCCAGCGCCACGACCACGCCGGACTCGACGGTGATCGGCTCGAAGAAGGAGATCCGGCCCATCGCCGCCCCGGCCAAGATGCAGATCACGAGCCCGCCGGCGAACCCCTCCACCGTCTTGTTCGGCGACAGGGCAGGCGCCATCTGGCGACTCCCCATGGCCCGGCCGGTGAAGTAGGCGCCGACGTCGTTCAGGGCGGTGAGCACCACGAGCGCCGTCACGAGCGCCACCGCCTCGCCGGCTCGGAAGATCGGGATGGCGAAGGAGGCGAGCAACGCCACCCATGCCACGCCGAACACGGTGATGGCGGCATTGGCGAGCGGGTAGCGGCGCGGGAGGACCGCGAACCAGAGGCTGACGGCCAGCACGACCGCAGCCACCACGCCCCCCGCCGAGAACGGCCCCGACACCCAGCTGCCGAACATGACCCCGGCCACGCCGAGCAGGCCGAAGAGGCCGACCGGCGAGTACCCGACCGACCGCACGGCTTGGTAGAACTCGTTGACGGCGACGAGCACCAGCGCGCTCAGGAAGAGGGTGATCCAGCCGGGCCCGGCGAACAGCGCCCCGAAGAACACGATGACCAGCGCCAGACCCGTCCCGACTCTCAGCAGGAGATCGGAGCGCTGCGCCCTCTCGATCTCGTGGAGCACCTCGGCGTCGGCGTCGTCCTCGTCGTCTGTCATGTCGCGGAAGCCGATGACGCCCTGGTCGATCCCGGGCATGGGGGCGGAGACGGCCGACGGCTCGTGCTCGCGCGACTCCGCCTCGGCGACCGACTCGGCCAGACCCTGGTAGTCGCGGGTCGTGGACTGGACGTAGTGCTCCTCGGTGAACTCCTCGATGCGCTCGTCGTCGGTGCCGTAGGCGTCGTCGGCACTGTGCGCTTCGTCGGTGGCGTCGGCGTCGGGGAGGGGAACGGCGTCGCCGCTCAGCGCCGCCAGCTCGTCGGTCGAGTAGGCGTCCTCGTCGAACTCGTCACCGGCGTTCTCGAAGAGCCCAGGGAACTGGAGCACCTCTCCCCCGTCGTCGGAGGCGTCCTCCTTCGGGTTGTCCGCTGCCGGGTCGTCGGGTGGCAGCAGGTCGTCTCCATCCATGGAACCCTGCCCCATCTTCCTTCAGCGGTCGCGGTGTCGACCGTTCGTACTTGCCATCGCAGCTGCCGGTCCTCGCTCCCTTGGAGCGACGATCGCGCGAGGACGTCGCCGGGCGTCCGGCTCACACCTCGAGGAGCTCGTGCTCCTTGTTCTCGAGCAGCTCGTCGATACGTGCAATGTACTGGTCGTGATGGTCCTGGAGCATCTTTTCGAACCGGCGCACCTCGTCCTCGGACTCGCCGAGCTCCTCCATGTCGTCCCGGGTCGAGCGACGGATGTTGCGGATGGCGACCCGGCCTTCCTCGGCCAGGCCCCGGGCGACCCGGATGAGGTCCCGGCGACGCTCCTCGGTGAGGGGCGGGAACACGAGCCGAATGATCTTGCCGTCGTTGGACGGGTTCAGGCCCAAGTCGGCCGACTGGATGGCCCGCTCGATGTCGCCGAGGGACCCGCCGTCGTACGGCTGGACGATCAGCATGCGCGGCTCCGGCACGTTGATGGTGGCGAGCTGTTGAAGCGGGGTCGGCGCCCCGTAGTAGTCGACGGTGACCCGGCTCAGGATGGCGGGGTTGGCTCGACCGGTGCGCACCGTGGCGAACTCGCCCTGCGTGTGCTCGACGGCCAGCACCATGCGAGACTCGGCATCGTCCAGCAGTTCCTGCAGCATCGGAGCTCCTTGTCCGCCCGGCTCCCCGGGACCGTCTCAGTGGACCAGTGTGCCGATCCGCTCCCCGGCGATCGCCCGGCCGATGTTGCCGGGCGTCATGAGGTTGAACACCACGATCGGCAGCTGGTGGTCCATGCACATCGTAACGGCGGTCGAATCCATCACACGCAGCTCAGCGGACAGAAAGTCCATGTAGCCGAGCTCCTCGATGAGCTTGGCGTCGTCGTTCGTCGCCGGGTCCGACGTGTAGATGCCGTCCACCTTGCTGGCCTTCAACATGACCGACGCACCGATCTCCACGGCCCGCAGGGCGGCCGCCGTGTCGGTCGTGAAGAACGGGTTGCCGCTGCCGGCGGCGAAGATCACCGAGCGCCCCTTCGCCAGGTGCGCCATGGCACGCAGGCGGATGTACGGCTCGGCGAGCTGCTGCATCGTGATCGCCGACTGGACCCGACACTCGACCCCGTTGGCCTCGATGGCATCTCGCAACGCCAGGGCGTTGATGACGGTGGCCAGCATGCCCATGTAGTCGGCGTTGGCCGGGTCCATGCCGGCTGCCGCCGTGGACACACCCCGGAAGATGTTGCCGCCGCCGACGACGATGCCGATCTCGTATCCCGCCTTCTGCGAGTCGGCGATCTCACCCGCCACTCGCTTGACGGTCTCCGGCGAGATGCCGTATCCGATCTCGGGGTCGGCGAAGGCCTCCCCCGAGAGCTTCAACAGCACCCGTTTGCCGGCGTGGTCCATCAGAGCTCCTGCTCTCCCACTGCGATCCTGGAGAAGCGACGCACCCCGATGTTCTCGCCCATGGTCGCCGCCATGGCGGTCACCATGTCGCCGACCTTGCCCTCGTACTCGTCGGTCTTGATGAAGTCCTGCTCGTAGAGCACGTAGTCCTTGAAGAACGAGCCGATCTTGCCCTCGACGATCTTGTCGACGACTGCCTCCGGCTTGCCGGACGCCACCGCCTCGCGGGCGATGAGCTCCTTCTCCTTCTCGACCACGTCGACCGGGACGTCGTCCACGGTGACCCACTGCGGCTTCTGGGCCGCGATGTGCATCGCCAGGTCCTTGGCCATCTTCTGGAACGACTCGTTCTTGGCGACGAAGTCGGTCTCCGAGGCCAGCTCGACGATCACGCCGACCGTGGGGTACCCCGACGGCTGGTGCATGTAGACACCGACGGTGCCGTTGTTGGCGTCCCGGCCGGCGCGCTTCTTGGCGTCCGCCAGGCCCTTCTCTCGGAGCAGCTCCTTGGCCTTGTCCATGTCGCCGTCGGTCTCGGTGAGCGCCTTCTTGGCGTCCATCATGCCGACGCCGGTGGCCTGGCGCAGCGCTTGTACTTCTCGGGCGGTGAATTCAGCCATTGATGTGATGTCCTGTGAGCTACTCGGTTGCGGTGGCCGTGGCGGCCTCGGTCTCGCCTTCGGCGGCTTCCGCGGCCGCGGCGGCTTCAGCGGCCTCTGCTGCGGCCTCTGCGGCAGCCGCCTCCTTGGCGCCGGCCTCGGCGATCTCCCGACCCTCGACACACGCCTCGGCGATGGCGTTCGCCACCAGTGAAGCGGCGCGGATCGCGTCGTCGTTGCCGGGGATCACGAAGTCGATGTGGTCCGGATCGCAGTTGGAGTCCACCAGCGCGATGACGGGGATGCCCAGGCGGGCCGCCTCCTTCACGGCGATGTGCTCGACGTTGAGATCGACGATGAACACCGCGGCCGGTGACTTCTCCATCTCGGACACGCCCCCGAGGGTGCGGTCGAGCTTGGCGAGCTCACGACGGAGACGCAGACGCTCCTTCTTGGGAAGCTGGTCCATGTCGCCGGATTCCTCCATGCGGACCAGTTCCTTCATGTAGTAGATGCGCTTGTTGATCGTCTTGAAGTTGGTGAGCATGCCGCCCAGCCAGCGGAAGTTGACGTAGGGCATCTTGGCCATCTCGGCCGCTTCCAGGATGGCCGGCTGCGCTTGCTTCTTCGTGCCGACGAAGAGCACCAGCCCTCCGTTGGCGACGAGGTCCTTGACGAACGCCTGGGCGCGCTGGATCTCCTCCAGGGTCTGACGCAGGTCGATGATGTGGATGCCGTTGCGCTCCCCGAAGATGTAGGGCTCCATCTTGGGGTTCCACCGCCGGGTCTGGTGTCCGAAGTGGACACCGGCTTCCAGCAGCTGCTTCATGGTCACAGCAGACAAGAGACGCCTCCTCGTTTTGGTTCGTGCCTCCGTCCACCCGTTTCCGAGTTGGCGTATCCCGGACCTTCCCGGACGCCCGCGAGGGCGTCCGACCGCGAAAGGGTGCGGTGGACGTGTGTGATCGCCCGCAGTGTAGAGGGTGGCGTGCGCTGGAGCGAGCCTGCGGCCCGATCCCCTCTCGAGCCTCCGGCCGGGCCGCTACCGGAAGCTCGGCTCGGTCATGCGGTTGCGTAACGACATGACGGCCTTCGTGTGGATCTGACAGACCCTCGACTCGGTCACCCCGAGCACTTGTCCGATCTCCGCCAGGGTCAAGCCCTCGTAGTAGTACAGCGTGACGACCAGGCGCTCACGCTCGGGCAGGCGACCGATGATGTCGGCCAGCACCCGCTTCATCTCCTCGATCTGAAACGCCGCCTCGGGGTTGGTGCCGCGAGGATCGGGCAGCAGGTCGCCCACCGCCGACGAGCCTCGCTCCGGCGAGAGCAGTTCGTCGAGGGCGACCAGGCCGAGGCTGGAGATCTCTGCGAGATGGTCGAGCAGGTCGGGCAGCGCCACGTTCATGTGCTCGGCCAGCTCTTCTTCGGTCACCGACCGCTGTTCGCTGTGCTCCAGCTCGGCGAGCGAGCGCTCGATCTCACGGGCCCGGGCCCGCACCGACCGGGGCACCCAGTCGAGGGCTCGCAGCTCGTCGAGGATGGCGCCCCGCACCCGGCTGATGGCATAGGTCTCGAACTTGAAGCCGCGTTCGAGGTCGAACTTGTCGATGGCGTCGATCAGCCCGAAGATCCCGTAGCTGATGAGATCGGCCTGCTCGACGTTGCGGGGCAGCCCGACGCCCACCCGGCCGGCCACGAACTTGACCAGCGGCGAGTAGTTGAGGATCAGCGCCTCACGCGCTTCGGGATCGGCTGTGGCCTTGAACTTCTGCCACAACTCCGTGACGTAGTCGTCGGGGCCGCGTTCAGGCACGGGGGTGGCTTCGCTCATAGGTGTCCCTGAGGTGGTGACGGGTGACGGAAGTGTAAATCTGGGTGGTGCCCAGATCAATGTGCCCCAAGAGCTGCTGCACGGACGAGAGGTCGGCGCCGCCTTCGAGCAGGTGGGTGGCGAACGAGTGTCGCAGGGCGTGGGGGAACGTCCCCGCTCGACGCCGCACGACGCGACGGATCGACCGGGGTCCCATCTCCGCTCCACGCCCGCCGATCCACAGGGCAGACGTCATGCGATCTCGTACCAGTTCTGGGCGCCCACGTTCCAGGTATCGAGCGATCGCGGCTCGTGCTTGAGCACCTAGCGGAACGATCCGATCTCGTCCCCCTTTGCCGCGAACGGTCACCTGGTCGGCCGAAGCCACGTCGCGAACCTCGAGGGAGGCGATCTCGGACACCCTCATGCCGCTGGCGTAGAGCGTCTCGAGCAGCGCCCGGTCGCGCAGGTCGATCGGGTCGTCTCCGTCGATCAGGTCCAGCGCCTCGCCGGCGGCGCGCTGGGTCAGCGCCACGGGCAGCGTGCCCGAGGGTTTGGGTCGCGACAGCCCGTCGACCGGATTGGCCGCCATCTCGCCGCGCCCCACGGCGTCGGCGAAGAAGCTGCGGACGGCCGACGCCTTGCGGGCCACGGAGCGGCGGGCGTAGTCCCGTCCGTCGAGATACGCCAGGAACGCCCGCACGTCGGTGCGCGACACGCCATCGATGGCGTCGATGCCACGCCGATCGGCGAACGTGAAGAACTGCCGAAGGTCACGCGCGTAGGCGTCCACCGTGTGCGGCGAGAGCGCTCTCTGGCTGCTCAGTCGATCGAGGTAGCCGGCGACCGGATCGGCGCACCAGGCAGGGAGATCGGCGGAGCGGACTGGGGACATCGAGCCATCCTTTCGCGCCGGAACGCGAAAGTCAACGAGTCCACTTTGTTACCGACATTCCAAATCTGGCGGTAGAGTTCAGTAACGGATGGCCGGGTCGCAACCCAAGCCCCTGCTTGGGATTCGCCCTGGTGCGGCCCGGTCATCCCCTTCTTCCGGCACCCCCTCCCTCGAACGCGCTCACGAGCGTCCCTCGCCCCCGGTGATCTCACCGAGCCTTGCCTGCAGCGTGGCGTGATCGAGGCCCAGCCCCGCCAGGTAGCCGTCCACCGTCGGGTCGTCAGACGTGACCTGCGACCGTGGCGACTCGGGACCGCTCCCGGGAGCACCGAGGAGCAGGTCGAGCGTCTCGAGGAGGTCGTCGGCACCGTGGACCGGCAGGGCGCCATCTCGGATCAGCAGGTTGCAGCCCATCGAGCTGGGTCGTCCGACGTCGCCCGGCGTGGCCAGCACGTCCCTCCCCTGTTCGAGCGCCGTGCGAGCGGTGATGAGCGCCCCGCCCTTGACGGCCGCCTCGACCACGACCACCGCTTCGGCAACACCGGAGATGATCCGGTTGCGGGGCGGAAACCGCCAACCGACCGGGGGCGTGCCCGGCGGCGACTCCGACCACACGGTCCCGCCGGAGGCCAGCAACGCCTCCCCCAGTTCCGCGTGCTCCGACGGGTACCACACGTCGATCCCCGAGCCGAGCACGACGATGCCCGGCACCGGCCCCGCCAGCGATCCCCGGTGGGCGGCGCCGTCGATGCCCCTGGCCAGCCCGCTCACCACCCGCCAGCCGGCGCCGGACACGATCTCGCCGTAGGCAGTCGCCAGCCGCCGCCCGTATGGGGTGCACGTTCGAGTCCCGACGATCGCCACCGCCCTCCCGTGGCCCGCAGCCCCCCGTTGGAAGAGAAATGGCGGACCGTCGGGGAGTTCGCCCAGTGCCCCCGGATAGCCGGGGTCGCCCCTGACGACGAAAGCGATCTCGCCGGCCGCCAGCTGCTCCTCGCGAACTGAGGCGCTCACCCGGGCGGCGGCGCGGGCGTGATCGGGGACCTCGATCCGCCCGGTCGCGATCGACCGAAGAACCGCGCCCGCCGTCCGCTCAGCGAGGAGGTTACGGAGTCGGTCCGGGTGCATGCCGACGTGGGCCAGGCGCAACCACACGTCGCGACCCTGACCGTTGCGCTCGTGATCGGTCACGCCACGCCCCGCAACAGCAGCGCTTCCGCGACGTGCGCCTCGGCGACCACCGACGCCCCGCCGAGGTCCGCGATCGTTCGGGCGACGCGCCGCACCCGGTCGAGGCCGCGACCGGTCAGGCGACGCTGCTCGAGGGCCGCCACCAGCCTCCTGGTGGCCGCCGGCTCGAACACGAGGGCGTCGAGCTGTGGTCGATCGAGTCGAGCATTCAGCGCCGGGCGGTCCCGTTGGCGGGCGCGGGCGGCGCGTACCCGCGCCGCCACCGCGTCCGAAGCCTCGCCAGGCGGACCGAGCAGGTCGGACGGCTCCGTTCGATCGACTCGTATGCGCAGCGCGAAACGATCGAGCAGCGGGCCGGAGAGGCGACGCCGATAACGATCGAGCGACTTCGGGGTGCAGCGGCACGGCTCGCGCTCGTCCCCCAGATACCCACATGGGCACGGGTTGGTCGCGGCGACGAGCTGCACGTCGGCGGGGAACGTGACCGACACGCCCTTCCGGGCGATCGTGACCGAACCCTCCTCGAGCGGCTGGCGCAGGGCATCGAGCAGCGCCGGGGGGAACTCGCCCAGCTCGTCGAGGAACAGCACCCCGCCGTGAGCGAGGCTGAGCTCACCGGGAACCGGCGTGCCGGAGCCACCACCCACGAGCGCCGCCCCGGTGGCGGTGTGATGCGGTGAGCGGAGAGGAGGCACCCGCAGCGCTGCCCGTCGGCGACCGGCGGCGGCCCACACCCTGGCCACCTCGAGCGCCGCCTCGTCCTCCAGCGGAGGAAGCAGACCGGGCAGACACTGGGCCAGCATCGTCTTGCCCGATCCTGGCGGACCGGTCATCAGCAGATGGTGGCCGCCGGCCGCGGCGATCTCCATCGCGCGGCGTCCGAGCGGCTGACCCCGCACTTCCCGCAGGTCGCTCGTCGCGGCAGCCGTCGACGGCTCGTCGGGGACGGTTCCTCCCTCGGCCTCGCCCAGGGCCACTGCCACGGCCTCGGCCAGCGACCGCACCACCCTGGTGTCCGCTCGCCGAGCGATCCGGGCTTCGGCTGCGCTCTCCGGGGGGAGCAGGCAGGGCACGCCGAGCGATGCCGAGGCGAGGGCCGAGGCCAGACCGCCCCTGGCCGGCCGGACCCGGCCGTTGAGCGCCAGCTCCCCGAGGGCGACCACCCGGCATGCCCGTTCCGACACCGCGCCACTGGCCGCCAGCACCGCCAGGGCGATGGGAAGGTCGTAGGCACTCCCCGACTTCGGCAGGTCGGCCGGTGCGAGGTTCACCGTGACGGTCTTCGACGGGAACCGGTATCCGGACTCGGCCATGGCCGAGAGCACCCGCTCTTTGGCTTCCCGCACCGCCGTGTCGGGGAGGCCGACGACCGTCAGCCGCGCCTTCTCTCCACCTCCGACGTGCGCCTCGACGCGAACAGGTCGCGCCTCGACGCCGACGAGAGCGACGGAGTGGGTTGCAGCGAACATGCTGCGAACGTAGGGAGCGGGTCTGACAGAAGTGCCGGCGATCAGCCGGCGTCGAGGATCTCCTGGAGGCGCTGCATGCCGGCGATCCATCGCTCACGATCGGCGGCGCGCCGCTGCTCGTACTCGGCCACCTCGGGATGCGGCAGGATCAGGAACCGGCCTTCCCTGAGTCCCTGGACGGTGATCGCCGCCACCTCCGCAGGCTCCATCACGCCGTCGACACCTGCGACGGCGAACACGGTGCCTTCCATGTTCTCGGTCATGGCCGTGCGCACAGCCTGGGGCGCCAGCAACGACACCCCGATGCCGCGCCCGCCGTAGGTGATCGCCAGGTATTCGGCGAAGGCGACGGCGGCGTGCTTGGTGACGGCGTAGGGCGCCGATCCGAGTTGGGTGAGGAGCCCGGCAGCCGACGCGGTCTGCAGGAGGTGCCCGCGTCCCCGCTCCAGCATCGATGGCAGCACCCGCCGGGCGGCGTACACGTGCGCCATCACGTTGACGTCCCAGATCCGCTGCCATTCCTCGTCGGTCGCCCACGGATCACCGGCCGTGGCGATGCCGGCGTTCGAGCAGAAGAGATCGATGGGCCCCCACTGCTGTTCAGCGGCGGTCGCCAGGCGGTCGATGTCGGCCTCCCGGGCCACGTCACACGCCAGTCCGATGCCGTCGAACGACGCCGCCACGGCCTGGGCGGCGTCGCCGTCGAGATCGCCGACGACCACGTGCGCTCCGGCTCCGGCCAGCGCCTCGGCGAGAGCCTTTCCGATGCCTCCTCCGCCGCCGGTGACGACGGCATGCGTGCCGCTGAGTTCGATGGGTGCCTCCGGCGGGGCAGTCTACGGCCGAACGGACGACCCGCACGCGACGCACTCGCGGTGACCAAGCGCGCGAACGACAATCCCCGATGCCACGGAGCGCGCGAATTAGCCTGGGGACGACGCTCGGAAGGAGACCATGGTCGCGATCGACCGCGCCATCGACGTGTGGTCGCCGCAGCGGGTGGCGGAGACCCGGCAGGCATCCCTCGCCTCCCGCGGCATCGTCTCGACCGCTCGTCCCTGGGATCGCTGGCTCGTCGACGGCGAAGCGGCCGCCGGCTCCACCGCCCCCTGGCTCATCGTGACGCCCCACGATCTCACGCTGGAGATCGTCTTCAGCCCCGACGCCTCGCTGGTCGCCGCCCGGCGGGTCTTGCTGCGGCTCCTCGCCGACCGATGGAACGTCACCGTGCTCGTCGAGCCCGGCTTGGTCCCGATGGCGATGCAGGTGCTCGGCGACCTCCCCATCCGCGTCGAGCGGTGGGACGCCGTCTGAGGCTCAGCGTCCGCGGAACTGCGGGGAACGCTTCTCCAGGAAGGCCTGGACCCCCTCGATGACGTCCTCGCTCCCCAGGCAGATGACCTGTCCCCTGCCCTCCCGTTCGAGCGCCTCGGCCATCGTGGAGCCGGTGGCGGCGTCGAGGTTCTGTTTGGCGAAGAGCTGACCCACCGGCGACGCCTCGGCCAGGCGCGTCGCCAGCTCGCTGACCGTCTCCTCGAGGTCGTCGGGCTCGACCGCTTCCAACGCCAGCCCGATGGCGACGGCTTCGTCGGCACCGACCATGCGCCCCGTGAGCGCCAGCTCCTTCGCTCGTTGCAGACCCACCAGGCGGGGCAGCAGCCACGTGCCACCGAAGTCGACGGTGAGCCCACGCTTGACGAACAGCTCCGCGAAGCGCGCCCGGGTCGTGGCGATGACGACGTCGCACCCCAGCGCCAGGTCCATGCCGGCTCCAACGGCCACCCCATCGACTGCGGCGACGGTCGGCTTGCCGATCGAGTGCAGGGCCAGCGCCGCCGCCTCGACGCGTCGCAGCCGGGCCCGGCGCTCGGCCACGGACTGGTCCAGCGCTCCCTCGGCCAGGTCGGCGCCGGAGCAGAACTCGCCGCCCGCCCCGGTGATCACGAGGACCCGCTGATCCGACCGGTCGAAATCCTCGAAGGCCAGGCGCAGTTGATCCCAGCCGTCTGGTGGGATGGCATTCATCCGGTGCGGCCGATCGAGCGTCAACCAGCGCACCGGGCCGCGGTCGTCGATGCTCAGCATTCCGGCACCCTAGAGCGCCGGCGACGACCGCTAAACCTCTCCGGGCGCTCGTGCGTGTCATCAGTGAGAGCAGGGCCGATTGCGCACGGCAAACTGTACGACTCGATGTTTCTTCCT
>JBPEXB010000254.1:0-3201 GCA_052032125.1 Acidimicrobiia bacterium | reverse complement strand
AGGTCGCCGTACTCAGTACTTAGTACTCAGTACTCACTACAGGGAGCGAGCGGAGCGAGCGACCCCATGGAAGCTGCGCTTCCATGAACTGCCGTGTTACGCTCGTGTAATCACATACGTGTGATTTGATGTGAAGACACGGCGTGTCGCTTGCGCTGAGCGGCACACCGAAGGCGGTCAGCGCTGGACCACCGCGAAATGAGTTCTCAATGCCGCTCAATGTAGGGCTCGACATCGGCACGAGTGCCGTGCGAGCCGCGGTCGTGCAGACGGGTAAGGGGTCGCCGACCCTCAAGCGGTTCGGTCAGGTCGCCCTTCCGCCCGGCACCATCGTCGGCGGTGAGATCGTCGACGAGAGCGTCATGAAGGACGCTCTCAGCCAGCTCTGGAAGACCGCCAAGCTCCCCAAGAAGCGGATCGTCGTCGGCATCGCCAACCAGCGCGTGATCGTCCGACGCATCGACCTCCCGTACATGTCCGACGAGGAGCTCAAGGAGTCGCTGGCCTTCCAGGCCCAGGAGTACATCCCCATCCCGGTGGACGAGGCGACGCTCGATTACGTCCCGCTGGAGGAGTTCACGACCCCCGACGGCGAGCCGATGATGTCGATTCTGGCGGTCGCTGCGCAGCGCGCCATGACGCAGGACGTGCTGCGCATCGTGGACAGTGTCGGCGCCAAGGTGATGGCGGTCGACCTCCAAGCGTTCGCGCTGGTGCGGGCCGCGTTCGGCACCGGGCTCGACGTCGATTCCGGCACCATGGCCTTCGTGGACATCGGCGGGAGCATCACGCAGGTCACCGTCGTCAAGAACGGCACCGTGCGGTTCCTGCGCATCCTGCCGATGGGCGGCGAGGACTTCACCGCCGCGCTGTCGGACGACCTGAGCCTGTCGAGCGAACAGGCCGACCAGCTCAAGCGCCGGGTCGGGGTGGCGATCGAGGGCGAGCCGACCGGGACCGACAGCGAGGACCAGGCGAAGGCGATCCTCACCCGCAAGGCCAACCAGCTGATCGACGAGGTCCGCGGCTCGATCGACTACTACCTGTCGCAGAGCTCCGAGGACTCTGTCGACACCATCTACATCGCGGGCAACGGCGCCCGGCTGCCCCATCTCGCCAACCGGTTGGGGCGCTCGCTCGGCGTCAAGGTGGCGCCCGTCAAGATCCTCGATGAGGACGGCTTCTCGATCGCCGGCAAGGTCGGGCTCTCCGAGACCGAACTGCAGACGGCGCAGCCGGTCCTGGCCGTCCCGGCCGGGCTCGGCCTCTGGAGCGACGACTGATGAAGGCCATCAACCTCCTTCCGCCCGAAGCTGCCATCCGGGCCGCAGCACGGCGGCGGAGGTTCGGGCTGATCCTGCTCGGTGTGATCTACCTGGCCCTGCTCGGGGTCGGGTACATGTTCTTCCAGGGACAGGAAGCCGAGGTGCAGGATCGCCTCGCGGCCCAGGAGTCCCTCAACCAGGCACTGCGGGCCGACATCGCGTCGCTGGCGCCGGCCGCCGATCTCGAGCGCCAGCTGTTGGAAGGGGCGGCTCAGGTCCAGCAAGTGCTCGCCACCGACATCGCCTGGGGCCGGCTCCTCAACGACCTCGGCCGGGTGATCCCCGACCGCGTGTGGCTGGACTCGTTCGCCGCCAGGGCCGAGAGGGATCCGGAGAACCCCGCCTCGCTCGGCACGGTGTCGATGAACGGCACGGCCTTCGACTACCCCGACGCCGCCTCCTGGCTCCGCACGCTCGACTCGGACCGGTGGCCGGCCGTCGGCGCCGGCTGGGTCCTCAACACGGCCCAGGAAGAGATCGTCGACGGTGTGGCGGCGGTGACCTTCAGCTCCGTCGGCACCCTCACGACCTCGGCGTTGGATGACCGGGTCACCGAACGGATCCCGACGGTGCCCGAATGAGCCGCTCGGCCATCCTCCTCTCGATCCTCGGAGCCCTGCTCGTCACAGTCGCCTGGTACCTGCTGCTGGTGAGGCCCACGCAGGACGCCATCAGCGAGACCGAGGATGCGATCGTCACCGCCCAGGACGAGGAGTTCCGGCTCACGGCGCAGCGAGCCGCCCTCCAGCGCATCGAGGACAACATGCTCGCCTACCTGGCGGCCATCGGGGAGCTGGAGAAGTCGATCCCGGCGACGCCGCAGACCGCCTCGCTGATCGACGACCTGTCCGTGCTGGCCGTCGAGACGGGTGTCTTCTGGGAGTCGGGCTCCTACGGCAACCCGACCGAGGTCGAGGGTGTCACCTACCTCGAGATCCCGGTGAACGTGAACATCCAGGGGCAGTTCTTCGAGGTGCTCGGGTACCTCTACGGGATCGCCGACATGGAGCGGCTGATCCGCATCGAGTCGATCGGCATCAGCCCCAGCCAGGACGAGGACGGGTTCACGATCCTCAACGTGGCGATCACCGCAAGGGCGTTCAGCGCCAGCGGTCTGGCCATCACCCTCCCTGAGGGCGAGGAGCCCCCGGCGGAGGAGCCTCCGCCCGAGGAGCCGCCCGCCGACGACGACGCCGAGGCGATGGCGGGGGTGATGTATGCATAGAGAGCAGACGTCGAGCGGTCTCGCCGCCGTGGTCGCCATCCTCATGGTGGGCGTGGCGGTGGCGATGGGTTGGCTGCTCGTGTCCGGAACCGTCTTCCCGCAGACCAACCCGCTGCTATCGGGTCCGCTGGCAGGGACCGAGACGATCCAGGCGCAGGCGGCGGATCTCATCGAGGGCATGCGTATCGAGAACTCCGTGCAGTTCAGTCAGCCTCGCGACCCCTTCCGTCCGCTCATCACCGAGGAGTCGCAGCCGGGCGACCCGGTCGATCCCGACGATCCCACCGGACCGACCGACGGGATCTCGGTGACCCTCCAGGAGATCCGCGACGTCAACGGAACGTTGCGCGCCACGATCATCGTCGACGGGGTCACCTACGACGTCGGGGTCGACGACACATTCGCTGACACCTTCCGCGTCGTCAGCCTCGATACCGACTCCGGCGTGTTCCTCAACGGCGACAACGCGTTCACCCTGTCCGTAGGCCAGCAGATATTGAAGTGATCGGCCTGCGGCCGATCACTTCAGGTACCGAGTACTGGGTACTGAGTACCGCGCCGTCCGGATCCCCGATGTCTCGACTGCGGAGTAGGTGGTCGCGATCAGGGGCTCATCGGCAGCCGGCGTGTGTCGGCGCCAATCGACGCCGT